>DMRT01000054.1 GCA_003455235.1 Chitinophagaceae bacterium | reverse complement strand
GTTGGATACAGGGGCATTGCATCTCCATTGGTTCCGGGGCCGGGCGCTTTAAAAGCAATTTCCTGCACATGCGCTTCCTGCACAAACCATTTTGCGTTTACCAGCGCTGCGCCTTCTGTGGTTTTCAGGTCGGCCACCGCCTGTGGTTTATCCACGGACAATTGCCGTATCTCCTGTGCGAACAACTCAACCGACAGCAGGGAGAAGAACAGGATGACCAGGAAGATCAGGTAGTACTTCAGGATGGAGTATATCTTTATCATAATTTATTAATTTGAATTGAGCGATTGGATGATTTGGTGATTTGGTTATTGGACGATTTACAGGAATCAGCACATTATCAGATCACCAAATGGACTACTCGATTTTTGCTTTTGCACCGGCATTGGCCATGTCTTCATCCTGCTGGGCACTGGCACTGCCGCTTACCCCAATGGCACCGATCACCTGGCCCTGGTAAATAATGGGAATGCCTCCCTGCAGGAATGTATGACCAACCGTAATCAATGCCTGCCTTCCGCCGTTGATCGAATTCTCCAGTTTGGAAGAAGGCGCTTTGAATAAGGCCGCTGTGTTTGCTTTTTTTGTGGCTACTTCAGAAGCGGCAGCAAATGTATTGTCCAGCCGCTCCAGGTAAACCAGGTTACCGCCGGCATCCACCACCGCAATGGCACCGCCCGGTGCATTATTTGCTTTGGCGTATATCACTGCTTCGGCCACCACTTTTTTGGCCGCTTCCAGGGAAATGTTTTTGGTTGACATCACCTGTGCTTTTGCCGACATGGAGAAAATTACCAGGGCGATGAGCAACAGGGGTAAATGATTTTTTATGAATTTCATGACTTGTGTTTAATGAATGGTTAATAGTTAATAGCTGATGATTCAGATTCGGGCGTTTTATTTAGCCGGTTCATCGAAGCCAACAGCCTTGCCCGCAAATTTTTTCACTTTCTTTGGCCAGTACATATCCGCTTTGGAGATGTTATCCTGTAAGCCGTCGTGGAATTTCTTATACGCATCCTGGCTGTGCTGCAGGATGAGATGCCCGTCGATCACATCGAATATTTCGGGGTTGATGGGCCGGAGTTTGTTCAGGCTCATGGCATAGCCGCAGTAAGCGCCGTATAGTGGTGCAAACATTTCGGGATGATCTTTGAACATAGAAGCATTCTTTTCAGAAGAAAACCAATAAGTGGCGCCGTTGTAACGGGCTGAATATTTATCAGATCCCATTACGGCTTTGTTATCGGTGAAATAAGCCACCGCATCATATCCCTGGAGGATCAGCCCGTCTTTATCGGTATTATTGAGGAATCCCTTCTCTTCATCGGTGGTGATCTGCTTTCCGTTCTTTGCCGAAACTGCCGGCCAGTACTTATCTGCTTTTGATAAATTACCAGCCACGTCTTTATTCCATCCCTTCACGGCCCGTTCGTTATGCTGGATCACGAGACGCCCGTCCACGATGGAGAATGTGTTCACATCGATCGGTGCAACCCGCCCAAGCGAAACCGCGTACGCACACCAGCCGCCGAACTGGGGTTTGTATTTTTCCGGTGTTGCTTTAAAAAGATCGAGATGTGCCTGCGAAGCAAAATAATAAGTGGCATCCTGGTAGCTGTACCGGAATTTTTCATCACCCGGCACCGGCTTGTTATCGGTGAAGAAAGCAACGGCGTCATACCCGTCGAGGATCACTCCTTTGTCATTCAGGTTATTGAAGTAACCGCCTGCATTGTTTTGTGCATGCGTGCTGCTCATCACAGCAAACAGCATCACCATGGCAAAACAAAACTTCAGTACAATGGTGAGCTTATTGGTCTTTGCATTCCGGTAATACGAAATGGCTTTTAATGTTTTTGATGATTGTGTAATCTGTTTCATGACTTCTGATTTTTTCACAAAAGAACTACCTGCACAAAGAAGTCATTGTCGTGCATATTACATTCAACCCGGCCGGTAATAAAAAATGCCCGGCAATTGTCGGGCATTTTGCAAAACCAGTATCATTCCGGTTATTTAGGCATGATCTCAATATTTTTCACGGCAGCAGGAAACCAAAGCATCATTTCTCCTTTGCCCCGGTTGGCCCAGCTGTAATATGGAATCAGGGTTACCGGCGTAACCTCGGTCATCACCGATTCATTGCTCCGGATCCAGAGTACGGGCACCGAAGCGGTCAGCTGCATGATTCCGTTGAGCTTGCCTTCCCGGAACTGCGTGGAGAAATCGGTTTTGGCAGGAATGATGATATTGCTGGTACGGCCGTTGTTATCTGCCCATTCTGCACAATACATGATGGGCCCGCGCTGTATGGCCAGTTTGCCCATGTCGTTCTTTACATTATCATTGGCCAACACCTTACGGACCATCATCGGCAGGTTCAGTTCCAGCACATCGTTCTTTTTCCATTCACGCTTTACAACCGCATAACCATTCTGCATGTCGTATGCCACAGCTATGCCATTCACTTTGATTTCAGGCTTTTCATTGATATTGTTATCAAACCGGTACAGGTCTGATGGAACTGCGGTATTCATCGCCCATCCCGGAATGCGCAGCAGCATGCTGAATGCATTGGGTTTGGCGGTATTGACGGTGAAACTCAGTTTACCTTCCCAGGGATAATTGTTCTGCTGGGTAAGCTGCAATGCCCTGCCGTTTACGCTGAGATCAGCCGTACTGCTGATAAACAGGTTCACATACAGCTGATCACCCTTTTGTGCATACATGTACCCGGGTACGGCAGGTACAAAGCGGCATACATTGGTGGGACAGCAACTGCATTCAAACCAGCCCGAGCGTTCCCGCTCAATATCAGCATGTGAAAAACTGTTGCGTATTTCCATGGCATTGGTATAGAAAAACGATTTCCCATCGAGACCCACACCGGAGATTAACCCGTTATACAGTGTTTTTTCCAGCACGTCCATGTATTTTGAATCACCGTGCAGCAGGAACATGCGGTAGTTCCAGTACACGTTGGCAATGGCCGCACAGGTCTCGTTGTAAGCAGTACTGTTAGGCAGTTCATAGTTCTCACCGTACCGTTCACCGTCACCGATGGCGCCCACACTACCCTGCACGTACAGTTTTTTTGTCACCACATTTTCCCAGATGCGGTCGATGGCCATGGTCAGACTGTCATCTCCTGTTAATGCCGCCACATCGGCCACTGCTGAATATAAATAACCTGCCCGAACGGCATGGCCCACAGCCTCGGATTGCTGTGTTACCGGTTTATCATCCTGCCAGTAAGACCCGTTTTTCCAGGAATCCTTGCTTTTGGGATCATAACCCCTGTACTGGCCTCTTGCATAAATAAAAAATTTCGCCGTGTTCAGGTACTCCTGCTTACCGGTGATGCGGTAAAGCTTCACCAGGCCCATCTCTACGATCTCGTGACCGGGAGCAACTGATCTTTTACCCGGGCCGAATACCGAACATACCAGGTCGGCATTTTTTAAGGCTACATCGAGCAGGTTTCTTTTTTTTGTTGCCAGGTAATGCGCCGCTGCTGCTTCGTACAAATGGCCGGCATTGTACAGCTCATGACTCAGTTCCCGTTCTTTTTCCCAGCGTTCCTTTCCCACCCATCCACCAACATTGAGCGGATCGATTGTTCTTGCTGTATATAAGTATCCATCAGATTCCTGCGCACTTTTTATGATGCCGATCAACGAATCCACATACCTATCCAGTTTCTTATCCGGATGCGTAGCCAGCGTGAATGAAGCGCCTTCGATGGTTTTATAAATATCCGTATCATCAAAGGGATAGCGGGTGCAGAACTTTCCCTTCTTCTCTGCTGCCATCACAAAATTTTTAACCCGGCCTGTGTTTTCGCAACGCTCAAAAGACGCCGGGATGGTAACGGTGCGGTTGATCTCGATCCTGGGCAGCCAGAAATTATCGGAAAGATGTACCTGGGTGAAGGTGACATCCCGGATGGCATAATCTTTTTGCTGGGCACTAACAAAGGTTGCTGCAAATACAGGGAGAAGAAAGACAAGCTTTTTCATCCGAATTCATTTATGTGAAGAATAAGGAAACAGGAAGGAAATTTCCTAAAAAAAGCTGAGAGTACAAGCGGGTTGAGGTTTATGGTTAATAGTTTGTGGTTACCCATTC
>DMRT01000038.1 GCA_003455235.1 Chitinophagaceae bacterium | reverse complement strand
CCCTCCACCTGCCAGATGGAATGAATGATTTGTTTAAGCGGGCCTGCCTGTGGAATATGAATCGAGCTGTTCATGCTGCATTATTTGCATGGTAAAGATAGAAAAGCGTTCCGGCCAGCGCAGGGCTTCCCGGTTAGCTGGTGGTTGTGCAGGATGGACTGCGGAATAGGATTGATGAACCGTTCATCGTCTCCACGCGGTAAAATAACCGGCAGCAGGGATGAAAAAGACAGGTGGTTTTGTATTTTTATTTCCTGAACCAAATGCGCCAAATGAAAAAAAGAATCACACTGATGCTGTCGGCCGCTTTCTTTTTTACCGCGTACGTAAATGCACAGACAAAAGATACCCTGGCCTGTCCGGTTATCACGCTGACCGGTCCTGTTAAATATGTGGTGAACGAAGGCAAACCTGCGGTAATAAGTGTAAAGCCCTTTGGGAAAGCGTATGAAAAGTACAGGCTTACCTATAACTGGTCGGTGAGCACCGGTACCATCATTTCCGGACAGGGAACCCCGGTAATAAAAGTGGATACAAGGGGATTGAAGGGACAATCCATCACCGCCGGTGTTGAAATAAACGGTTTGCGGTACGACTGTACCAATTTTTCATCCATTACCATTGATGTGGTTGGGAAGAATTAGCGAACAGAAATTACGGGCTATTTTTTCCGGCTTGCTGTTTTCTTCGGTGCTGATTTAGCTGCTACGGCCGCTTTTTTCTTTGGTGCCGCTTTCTTTTTTCCTTTTGCATCAAATGCTGTGGGATCCTGTTCCAGGATGGTCTTCTTCACGTCATCCAGCTCCAGTGTGGCCAGTTCATCGGGTGTGTACTTTGTGCCATTGGCATTCAGCCCGGGTTTATACGTATTCTTGCCAAATTTGATGATGGCGCCCCAGCGTGCATTTTCTATGGAGATCTTTTCTTCGGGCCATTGTTTAATAAAGCGGTTGGCTTCCTTGGCGATCTTCTTTTCCACCAGCTCATCCAGGTCGGACTGGCTTAAATTATCAAAATCATAGGCCCTGGGCACGTTAATGAACATATCGTTCCATTTAATGAAGGGGCCAAAGCGGCCTTTCCCTTTGGTGATTGGTTTTTCATCATAATAACCAACCGGTGCATCCTCAATTCGTTTTGCCTCGATGAGTTCGATGGCCCTGTCCAGTTCCATTTCGGTGGGTTCTTCGCCGCGGGGAATGGAAATGAACTGCTCGCCGAATTTTATATAAGGTCCGTAGCGGCCAACATTTACCGATACTTCAAGACCCTCGTATTCGCCCAGTGTCATCGGCAGTTTAAACAGTTCCATCGCTTCATCCATGCTGATGGTTTCAATGCTCTGGTTTACTTTCAGCTTGGCAAATTTTGGTTTCTCCACGTCATCCAGTGTGCCGAGCTGCACCATCGGACCATATCGCCCCATTCGTGCTGTTACCGGTTTCCCTGTCACCGGATCTGTTCCCAGCACCCGTTCGCCAACGGCACGTTCTGCATTTTCCAGGGTATGTTCAACACCATCGTGGAAAGGCGAGTAGAAGTTCCCCACCATCTGGGCCCATTTCATTCTGCCATCGGCAATTTCATCAAACTCTTTTTCTATTTCGGCGGTGAAGGAATAATCCATCACCTGCTCAAAGTGCTGGTTAAGGAAATCAGTTACCACAATTCCGAGATCCGTAGGGAAGAGTTTGGCTTTTTCGGCGCCGGTATTTTCCTGTTCGGTGATCTTTTGAATCGCATCGTTTTTCAATCGTAAAATGCGGAAGTCTCTTTTTACCGGTTCCTTGTCACGCTTCTCCACATAGTTGCGTTTGATAATGGTGGAGATGGTAGGAGCGTAGGTGCTGGGGCGGCCGATACCCAGTTCTTCCAGTTTCTTCACCAGCGATGCTTCGGTATACCTGGCGGCGTGTTTGGTAAAACGTTCGGTGGCGGTCATGCTCTGGAAGTCGAGTACCTGTCCAACGGTAAGGTCGGGCAGGCGGCTGTCGTCACCAGCTTCGTTCTCATCGTCATCGGTTCCTTCCAAATATACTTTCAGAAAGCCATCGAACTTCAGCACTTCACCGCTGGCGGTGAGTTCTTCATTGTTGGTGCTGATGTTTATTTTAGCTGTTGTTTTTTCCAGTTCAGCATCGGCCATCTGCGAAGCGATGGTGCGTTTCCAGATCAGTTCATACAAGCGGTTCAGGTCCGGATCGCTCACGGATTTGTTTTCGATGTAGGTGGGCCTGATGGCTTCGTGTGCTTCCTGGGCACTTTCATTTTTATTCTTGTACTTACGAACCTGTAAGTACTTATCGCCGTAATTGCTTTTGATCTCCGAAGTGATTGCTTCCATGGCCGTGCCGCTCAGGTTGACGCTGTCGGTACGCATGTAGGTGATCTTACCGCTTTCATACAGCTTTTGTGCAAGCAGCATGGTTTTACTTACACCATATCCCAGTTTACGGCTGGCTTCCTGTTGCAGGGTGGAGGTGGTAAAAGGCGCTGCCGGAGTACGTTTACCCGGGCGAACCTGGATGTCCTTCACCGTATAATTGGCACCTTTGCAGCTCTGCAGAAATTTCTCGGCGTCTTCTTCCTTGTCGAATTTGTTTCCTTCGGCACGGAACAGAACGGTTTTATTATTCAGATCGGTGGCCGCCAGCAGTGCTTCCAGTTTAAAACTGCTTACTGCCGTGAACTGGTTGATCTCTCTTTCTTTCTCCACGATTAATTTAACGGCGACACTTTGCACACGGCCGGCACTGAGCCCGCCGGTGGCGCCCACTTTTCTCCAGAGAACGGGGCTAAGTTCAAAACCCACGATGCGGTCAACCACCCGGCGTGCCTGCTGCGTATTCACCAGGTTCATATCGATGAAGCGGGGGTTCTGAACAGCGTTCTGAATGGCCGGTTTGGTGATCTCGTGGAAAACAATACGCTTGGTCGTTTTCGGGTCGAGGCCCAGCACTTCGGCCAGGTGCCAGCTGATGCTTTCTCCTTCCCGGTCCTCATCCGATGCCAGCCATACGGTCTCGCTTTTTTTGGCGAGTGCCTTCAGGTCGTTCACCACTTTTTGTTTGTCGGCCGGAACAATATAGGTGGGTTTGAAATTATTTTTGAGATCGATGCCCATGTCGTTCTTTTCAAGGTCACGGATGTGCCCGAAACAACTTTTCACGGTAAAGTCTTTTCCAAGGATGGATTCAATGGTTTTGGCTTTCGCCGGGGACTCCACGATTAACAGGTTTTTAGCCATATTGAGCTTGCGGTATT
>DMRT01000150.1 GCA_003455235.1 Chitinophagaceae bacterium | reverse complement strand
AATTTGATAATTTGGAGATTTGATGATTTGGTGATGATTGCCTTTCGTTATTTAATCAGCACATCATCAAATTTTCAAACCAGTTAATTAGTTTCTTCTTCCACCGCCCCTGCGGTCACCACCACCACCGCCTCTGCGGTCGCCACCGCCCCTGCGGTCGTCTCTTCTTTCAAATCCACCTTGTCTTTCTCCCATATCTTTTCCGCCACCGGCTACCATATTCGGATTCAGGTCACGCTTTCCGAGCACTTCTCCTTTACAGATCCAAACCTTGATACCGATCTTACCATATACAGTCAGTGCGAATACATTTGCATAGTCGATATCCATACGCAGGGTGTGTAATGGAGTACGTCCCTGTTTGATCTCTTCGCTGCGGGCAATTTCTGCACCACCCAAACGGCCGCCTACTTTCACTTTAATTCCTTCGGCACCCATACGCAGTGCGGAAGCGATTGACATTTTGATTGCACGTTTGTAGTTGATCCGGTTTTCGAGCTGGCGGGCAATGGTATCGGCAACAATATTTGCGTCCAGTTCGGGGCGACGGATCTCGAGGATGTTGATCTGCACATCATCTTTACCACATAATTTCTTCAACTCTTCTTTGATCCTGTCCACTTCGCCACCACCTTTACCAATGATGATACCTGGTTTTGACGTGTGGATGGTAACGATCAGTTTATTCAGCGTACGCTCAATAACGATCTTGGAGATACCACCTTTGTTGATACGGGCGTTCAGGTAATTCCTGATCTTGTTGTCTTCGATCAGTTTCTTTGGATAGTCTGTTTTGCTTGCAAACCAGTTGCTGTCCCAGCCACGGATGATTCCTAACCTGGCGCCTATCGGATTTGTTTTTTGACCCATATTATCGGTTAATTCTTTTTATAATTAATTTTTACTTGCTTTCGTGTCTACAACGATGGTTACGTGGTTGCTGCGTTTGCGAACCCGGTATCCACGGCCTTGCGGGGCAGGGCGCATACGCTTGATCACCCGGGCACCATCCACCATCACGGTTTTTACCACCAGGCTGCTTTCGTCGCCCCCTTCGTTCTTCTGTTTCCAGTTGCTGATGGCAGATAAAACCAGTTTACGCAAAGGAACGGCGGGGTGTTTTGGATTGTGTTCCAGAACGGCCAATGCCTTTTCTACTTCCATACCACGGATCAGGTCAACCAGCAAACGCATTTTGCGGGGTGACGTCGGGTAGTTATTCAATTTTGCTACTGCTTCCATTGTTATTTAGTTTCTGGATACTTGACCCTGAACCCTGGATCCGGTATCCAGCATCCAGTATCTAGTACCGGTTATTATGCTATCTTTTTACTTGAGTGACCTTTAAAATTCCTGGTGGGTGCAAATTCACCTAATTTATGTCCTACCATGAATTCGGTTACATAAACCGGGATAAACTTGTTACCGTTGTGCACGGCAAAAGTCTGTCCTACGAAATCAGGCGTGATTGTGCTTCTGCGACTCCAGGTTTTAATAACACCCTTCTTGGTTTTACCTTCCACCATTGCAGTAACCTTTTCATTCAGCTTGGTTTCTATGTAAGGTCCTTTTCTTAATGAACGAGCCATGTTTTATTTTTTTTTTGTTGATTTGCCCTCCTTTGGGGAGAACCATTTTAACATTGATTGATTAGTTGTTGCTTAATTTTTTTCCGTTCCTGCGCTGGATGATCATCTTATCTGATCCTTTTCCACGTGTACGGGTGATCTCCCCTTTTGCATATTTACCCTTACGGCTGCGTGGGTGACCACCGGAAGCCCTTCCTTCACCACCACCCATCGGGTGATCCACGGGGTTCATCGCTACGGCACGTGTGCGTGGGCGGATACCTTTCCAGCGGTTACGGCCTGCTTTACCCATGCTTTCGAGGTTGTGATCGCTGTTGCTCACCACACCTACGGTAGCATAGCAGTTGATCAGCACTTTCCTTAATTCGCCGCTTGGCATTTTCAGGATGGCGTATTTTTCTTCTTTGTTGCTTAATTGAGCGGATGTACCGGCGCTTCTTACCAGGATACCACCATGACTTGGCTGCATCTCGATATTGTGTACATTGGTACCTAAGGGCATATTCTTCAGCATCAGGGCATTTCCTAATTCAGGAGCTGCGTCGTCACCGCTTACTACCGTTTGTCCAACCTGCAATCCCTGCGGGGCAATGATGTAACGTTTTTCACCATCTGCATAAGCCAGCAGAGCGATGAAAGCAGTACGGTTTGGATCGTACTCAATCGTTTTCACCACAGCCGGGATATTTTTCTTATCACGTTTGAAGTCGATGATACGGTACATGGTTTTGTTTCCGCTTCCCATGTAGCGCATGGAACGGCGGCCCTGGGCGTTACGTCCGGCCGTGCTCTTTTGCTTTTCAACCAGGGTTTTTTCCGGGGTGCTGGTGGTAACTTCTTCGTAAGCGTTACCGATTCTCCACCGGGTTCCTGCTGTTGTTGGTTTGTATTTCCTTAATGCCATTTTTAAACTCTTTTATTTGTCAAAACTTTGCGGTGCTGACCACCATTCATTAATTACGAATTAGATAGTGCTGCCGTACAGGTCGATGGTTTCGCCTTCGGCAACAGTTACAATTGCTTTCTTCTTGGAAGGCTTGCGGCCCACGATGAATCCGGCTTTGGTATAGCGTGCTTTTGCTTTGGAAGGAACCACAATCGTGTTCACGTCTTCCACCTGCACACCATAAAAACTTTCTACGGCCTTCTTGATCTCCAGCTTATTGGCTTTCTTATCCACCACGAATGAATAGCGGTTCATTTTTTCAGCCTGCTTGTTGGCTTTTTCAGATAAGATCGGCTTTATTAATACGTCAGACAGTTTCATGTCTCTTGATTTTTAAATGTTAGTTGTTGTTTCTTACGCTTCAGCTCCTTCTTCTGTGAAAATTTTCGCTGCACCTTCGGTCATCACCAGCACGCTTGCATTCAGGATGTCGTAGGTATTCAGGTCGCTCAGCAATGTTCCGGTTACGGTGGGTACATTACGCAGGCTCAGGTACAGGTTGTCGTTGTATTCCGGGAGCACCACCAGTGTTTTTTTACCGGCAATATTCAGGTTGCTGAGGATACCGGTGAAAGCAGAGGTCTTAGGCGCATCCATTTTCACATCTTCCAGTACCACGATGGCATTGTCTTTTGCTTTGTGAGCCAGCGCACTCATCTTGGCCAGGTCCTTCACTTTACGGTTCAGCTTAATGTCGTAGCTGTGAGGTTTGGGTCCGAAGATGGTACCACCA
Source organism: Chitinophagaceae bacterium (assembly GCA_003455235.1). Taxonomy (GTDB): domain Bacteria; phylum Bacteroidota; class Bacteroidia; order Chitinophagales; family Chitinophagaceae; genus Ferruginibacter. The sequence goes on along the minus strand of DMRT01000150.1, from coordinate 3,226 downwards.
CCTTTATACAGCGGGTTACGCAGGTTACCTTTACGGGCACCACCGGTTCCTTTTTGCTTGTGCAGCTTTTTAGAAGAACCGTGTACTTCCATACGGGTTTTTACCTTGTGTGTACCCTGGCGCTGAGCACCCTGGTATTGCTTTACAGCCAGGTAAATAGCGTGGTCATTCGGTTCGATACCAAAAATCTCTTCTGGTAACTCAACCGTTCTGCCGGTCTTTTTTCCTTCTTTATTTAAAACGTCTAATTGCATTGTACTTATTTTTATTCCACCCTGACGGAGCCGGAGGGTTATTTTTGAATTAAAACGATTGATCCGTTATGACCCGGAACTGATCCGCTGATCAGGATGTAGTTCTTCTCCGGGAAGATCTTCACCACTTTCAGGCCCTTCATGGTTACCCTGTCCTGGCCTAAACGGCCCGCCATGCGCATTCCTTTAAATACCCGGCTGGCATCAGATGAGTTACCGATAGAACCCGGAGCACGCTGACGATCATGCTGGCCGTGAGACTGTTCACCCACACCACTGAACCCATGGCGTTTTACAACACCCTGGAATCCTTTACCCTTGGTGGTACCTACCACTTCAACTTTATCACCTTCGGTGAAAATGTCGACAGTGATGGTTTCACCAACATTCTTGTCTATTTCGCTATTGCGGATTTCTTTTACGAATCGTTTGGGAGAAGTTTGCGACTTTGCAAAGTGATTGATCTCTGACTTAGTGGAGTGTTTTTCTTTTTTGTCGCCGAATGCTATCTGGAGAGCATTGTAACCGTCCGTCTCAACGGTTTTCTTTTGTGTAACCACGCATGGGCCGGCCTCAATAATAGTAACAGCGGTTTGCTTGCCACTTACATCGAAGATACTGGTCATGCCGATTTTCTTTCCAATAATACTTTTCATTGTATCTTATTTATATCCAGCGCTCCTTAACTCAGAAGGAGATAGATGTTCATTATTTGAATTCTTTTAAGAGCTTACCTGTTGCTATTCCCGATAGGTACCGGGACAGTTCATCAGGCCTTGATCTCAACATCCACACCACTTGGTAAGTCGAGCTTACTCAAAGCATCTACCGTACGGCTGCTGCTGGTGTAAATGTCTAATAAACGTTTATGTGTACAGAGCTGGAACTGCTCACGGGCTTTCTTGTTAACGTGAGGAGAACGAAGCACGGTGAAGATTTTCTTATGCGTGGGCAAAGGAATAGGACCTGTTACCACGGCGCCGGTGCTGCGTACAGTTTTTACGATCTTTTCAGCTGATTTATCCACCAGGTTGTGGTCGTAAGACTGCAATTTGATTCTGATTCTCTGTGACATATAAAAAGAACTTTTAAAATACCTTTTTTTAATTTGGAGTGCAAAGGTAGGGGTTGACATGTAAACAGCAAAGGAAAGGGCAAAGTTTTTTTAAAGAACCAGCCTCCCGGCTGCCCGGAGTACAAAAAGAGGGGAAGAATGTGGAAAAGAGAGGGTTAGTCCTTTTTGCTTACATTGCCGCCACTGCTCTCGGACTTAGTTACCGAAGCGCCGCCCACATAGCTTACCGTTGCGCCGCTACTGGCCTGGGCATCCAGGTTTACACTGGCATGCACCCGGGCGCTGGCGCCACTGCTTACCTGTACCCGGGTATCCTCACTCAAGAGCTCGTAAGACCGCACGCTGCCCCCGCTGGATGCCTTCACATGGTATGAGCGGGTTTTGCCCGACAGGTTCACCGATGCACCACTACTGGCTTCCGCCTCCACTTCGGGGGCGTCCACATCGGCATTTATATCACCCGAGCTGCTGGCGTTAAAGCTGATTCGTTCGCCGGATTTAACCAGGTCGATGACCCTCACCCGGGCCGATGCCGAGGCGCTTACCCTTGTAAGTGTGGGAGTTGTAACATATACTTTCATATGTACGTTTCGGTAATTGTGCAGGCCTTCGGTCCGGATCCGGAGCGTATTCCCGGAGACGTGGGTCTCAATATATTTCATCACATTATCATCCGCCTCCACCTTCACTTCGGTAGTACTTCCAATCCGCAGTTCTACGTCAAAATCGCCTCCCACCGAAACCCCGGCGAACCCTGCCACCGACCGGTTCTCGCTGATAATATTGCCGCTACCCCTGGTACCGGGTATATCGCAGGCTGCAAGACATATAATAATCAGGAAAAAAGATAAAAGCTGTTTCATGACTTCAATATTTATGTAAATATAATGATTCCCTTTACAGCAGTAGGGAGGCTGCTGCAAAATCACCCCTTATTTAATTACCTTCGCAGCCGATATGACTGAAAAAATTCTCATTCTTGATTTTGGTTCCCAATACACACAGCTCATTGCCCGGACAGTCAGGGAGGCAAATGTTTTTTGCGAGATCATTCCTTACAACAAACCCATTACCTACGGTCCGGAGTTAAAAGGGATCATCCTGGGTGGTTCACCCTTTTCTGTAAACGAGGAAAAGGCACCCACCGTTGATGTGAAAGCCATGACCGCGAAGGTTCCTGTACTGGGCATTTGTTATGGCGCACAACTCACTGCCAAACTGTATGGTGGCCGTGTGGAGAAGAGTGACAAGAGAGAGTATGGCCGGGCCATCTTCAGTAAAATAAAAGAAGACAGCCTGCTGCAGCACGTTTCTGACCAGTCGCAGGTATGGATGAGCCACAGCGATACGATCAAAGAATTACCAACCGATTGTGAACTGCTGGGTACAACAGAAAGCATCCCGGTGGCCGCATTCAGACAGAACAATAATGGAACTTTTCCCCTGTATGGCTTACAGTTTCACCCGGAAGTATATCATTCTGCCGAGGGCAAGACCATCCTAAGGAATTTCCTGGTGAACATTTGTAAATGCTCGCAGGACTGGACCTCCGCTCATTTCATAACCGAAACGGTGGAAGCCCTCAAGGCACAGATCGGCAATAAGAAAGTGATCATGGGGCTCAGCGGCGGAGTCGACAGTACCGTGGCAGCAACACTCATTCACAAAGCCATTGGCGATAACCTCTATGGAATTTTTGTAGACAATGGCGTACTGCGCAAAAATGAATTTGAAGATGTATTGAAAATATACAACCAGCTGGGCCTGCACGTGATTGGTGTAGATGCCCGGCAGCATTTTTATAAGAAGCTGGAAGGTAAAACCGACCCCGAAGAAAAACGCAAAGCCATCGGCGGTGCCTTTATTGAAATATTCGACCAGGAAGCGCATAAAATAC
>DMRT01000041.1 GCA_003455235.1 Chitinophagaceae bacterium | reverse complement strand
CAGGTGGAAGCCAACATCAGTCCGGTAACACCCCGGGTAGGCGGTTATGTAAAGGAAGTGCGTGTAAAAGACAATCAGGTGGTAAAAAAGGGGGATACCCTTCTTATTATCGATGACCGGGATCTTGCTCTCCGTGTGCAACAAACAGAAGCGGCACTGGCAACTGCCCTGACCAACCTGGGTGCCGCCGAATCAAACACCAGCGCTGCCAGGGCCAATATTACCAGTGTGGGCGCCGGTGTATCCACCATTGATGCACAGATCGACGCTGCAAAAGTTACGGTGTGGAGAACCACGCAGGATTATGAGCGTTATGCAAATCTCATCAAGGATCATTCCATTACCCAGCAACAATACGAGCAGGCGCTGGCGGCCAAACAGTCGGCAGAAAAACAATTGCAGATACTGGAGCAGCAGAAAAACCAGGTAAAACAGCAAACCAATGCCGTGGCGTCACAAAGCAATGCCACTTCATCACAGATTCATGTGGCGGGCGCTGTTATTAAACAACGGGAAGTGGAAGTAGCCGAAGCAAAACTGAACCTGTCGTACACTGTGGTACTGGCGCAGGAAAGCGGCCGGGTATCTAAAGTCAATGTACAGGAAGGGCAACTGATACAGGCCGGGCAATCGCTGTTCAGCATTGTTCTCAGCAACGATGTGTGGGTGGTGGCGAATTTTAAAGAAACACAGTTTGAGAATATGAAAGTGGGACAGAAAGTAACCGTACATGCAGATGCGTTTCCAACCCATCCCTTCGAAGCCACCCTTACGTCATTTTCTCCGGCCACCGGTTCCCGCTTTGCGCTTCTTCCGCCCGATAATGCCAGCGGCAATTTTGTAAAAGTGGTGCAGCGGCTGCCGGTAAAGATTGAATTCAATAAAGACAAAGACTCCCTGGTGACTAACCTGAAGCCAGGCATGAATGTAACCGTAGACGTACACATTAATTAAACACAACCGGGAGCAGTATATATGACGCAGGCAGAATCTTTAGTGGAATACGGGAGCAGGCGGGTGATCATCACCATTACGGCCATCTTTTGTGCCCTGCTGGAAATTGTGGATACCACCATTGTAAACGTGGCCCTCAATGATATGCGTGGTTCACTCGGCGCCACGTTGAATGAAGTGGGCTGGGTGGTTACCGCTTATGCCATCGGCAATGTGATCATTGTGCCCATGACCAGCTGGTTATCTCAGCAGTTCGGGCGCCGCAATTACTTTGCGGCTTCCATCATCATATTTACCATCTTCTCTTTTTTATGCGGGCAGGCTACAGGCATCTGGGAGCTGGTGGCGTTCCGTTTTTTGCAGGGCATCGGCGGGGGCGCCTTGCTGGTAACTTCTCAAACCATCATCACCGAAAGTTATCCTCCGGAAAAAAGAGGAATGGCCCAGGCCATTTACGGGCTGGGTGTCATCATCGGGCCAACGCTGGGCCCGCCACTGGGTGGTTACATTGTTTATCATGCTTCATGGCCGCTGATCTTTTATATAAATATACCCATCGGTATCATCGCCACCCTGCTTACACTGCAATACGTTCGCAGTCCGAAATACGGGGAAAAGACAGCCGTTGCAGATATCGACTGGATGGGTATCGGTTTGCTGGCCATCGCTATCGGTTCACTCCAGTACGTTTTAGAAAAAGGGCAGGATGATGATTGGTTCAACAGCAGCACTATTATTTATTTCAGCATTGCCGCCGTGCTGGGTCTTTTTTTCTTTGTATGGCGGGAACTCAGTTTCCGAAAACCCATCGTAGAGTTGCGGGTGCTTAAAAACGGGAACCTTCGCGTAGGAACCATCTTGTCCTTTATCATGGGATTTGGCTTATACGGTTCCACCTTCATCATTCCTTTATACACACAATCCATTTTAGGATGGACTGCCGAACAGGCCGGCATGCTGATGGTACCCGCTGCTCTCACAACAGCGGTGATGATGCCGTTTATTGGCGCCATGCTGCAAAAGGGTGTTCCCAACCAGTACCTGGCAGCGGGAGGATTGCTTCTTTTTGCTGTATTCTCTTTCTGGGGATTTGTGATTCTTACCCCCGATACCAGTTCGGGTGACTTTTTCTGGATGCTCATTGTTCGTGGTATTGCCATGGGTATGCTGTTCATCCCGGTAACCACGCTTTCGTTGTCAACACTTAAAGGTCAGCAGATCGGTCAGGGAGCCGCCTTTACCGGCATGATGCGGCAGCTGGGTGGTTCATTCGGTATTGCACTCATCACTACATATATTTCCCGGCAAAACGTTTTTCACCGCAGCGATCTGGTGTCTAAGCTGGATGTAAACAACCCGGCGGTACAGCAGAAATTACAGGCCATGCAGCATGCCTTCATGAATAAGGGAATGGCTGCTGATATAGCTGTCAAAGCAAGTTATGCAGGTATGGACGGAATTGTATCCAGGCAGGCCGCAGTGCTTTCTTATATGGATGTGTTTATGGCACTTGGCGCCCTCTTTCTCATTTGTGTTCCCTTTGTGCTGATGGTGAAGGGAAACAAAAAGAAGAAAAAAGAAGAGAAGAAAGATGATATGGGAGAGTTTATGCACTAATAAACGTCATTGCCAGGGAGAATGACGAAGCAACCTTCTTAAAGGAAGATTGCTTCGCTTCGCTCCCAATGACGGTGTTGCATCAGAGCAGTGTTGCTTCGTGGGTGATATTTGTATTCAGCGATTTTGAAATGGGGCAGTTTGCTTTTGCATCTGCCACGGCGGCGTCAAACTGTTCTTTGCTGATGCCGGGTATTTTTGCTGATACATTCAGGTGCGATTCGGTAATGGCGCCATCGGCGAGGGTAATGTCGCAACGGGTGCTGATTTCATCGGGAGTGAATCCGGCAGCGCCCAGTACAAAACTCAGCTTCATGCTGAAACAGCCAGCATGTGCAGCGGCTACCAGCTCTTCTGGATTGGTTCCAACCCCTTCTTCAAAACGGCTGCTGAACGAATATTGTGTTTTACTTAACGTGGTGCTTTGTGTGCTGAGGTGACCTTTACCCTCTTTTCCGGAGCCGTTCCATACGGCAGTTGCGTGACGTTTCATGTTTATTGTTTTAATTGTTTGTTGTATTCGGTTTCATTATAACCTACCAGTAAACTGTTTCCGTTTTCAATAATGGGCCGCTTGATGATGCTGTTGTGCCGGATCATCACCTTAACCGCCGAAGCCGGGCTGTTCACTTTTTCCTGTTCTGCTTCCGGCAATTCTTTCCAGGTGGTGCTTCTTTTGTTAAAGATGGTATCCAGTCCTTTTTTGCCGATCCACTCATTCAGTTTTGCTTCACTGATACCGGCCTGTTTATAATCGTGAAAGGAAAACGGGATCCGGTTTTTATTCAGCCACGTCATTGCTTTCTTCGTGGTATCGCAATTGGGGATACCATAGAGCTTCGCTTCTGCCATTTCAATATTCCGGTAGTTTAGGTTTTGTTTTCATGATTGCTTCAATCTTATCCATGATCTCCGGGGTTAGCATCGGGGCCACATCCAATGCTTTTAAGTTATCCAGCAGCTGCGTTTTTTTGGTGGCACCTAAAATGGCTGTACTTACGTTTGGGTTTTT
>DMRT01000057.1 GCA_003455235.1 Chitinophagaceae bacterium | reverse complement strand
AGCATGAAAAAGTTATTATTGATGGCAGCAATAGCGGGACTTACCAGCCTGGGTTTAGCCGTTACTGCACAGGATACAAAAGGCGATAAGGGCGATAAAGGAGAAAAAGACTCCAAAGAAAGCCAGGAGATCATCATTCGCAAAAAGGGCGATAAAGATGCAAAAATCACCTTGGAGATCAAGGGCGATAAGATCACCATCAATGGGAAACCCCTTTCCGAATACAAAGACGATGAAATCAGCATCAACCGGAGAAATATTATTATCCGCGACGGCAAGGGCAATATGCGTTACAGCCTTTCTCCCGATGTATTTGATGGATTCAACGGTTTCTGGAACGATGAAAACGGGGAAAGCCGTGCGTTCCTGGGTGTAACCACCGAGAAAACAGAAGCCGGGGCTAAAATCACTGACGTAACTAAAGAGAGTGCTGCGGAAAAAGCCGGCCTGAAAGAAGGAGATGTGATCACCAAATTGGGAGATAAAAGCATCGATGGCCCGGAATCATTATACGATGCCGTATCGGGTCAGAAACCAAAAGACGAAGTGAAGCTCAGTTACAAAAGAGACGGAAAAGAAAACTCTGCAAAAGTCACCCTGGGCGAACGCAAAGATTCCGGTACTTGGGCCTATTCATTCAGTGGCCCCGACGGACTTGCAAAAACCTTTACCATTCCCCGCAAGTATTCCGCCCCCCGTGTAAGCCCGGCTCCCCGGATAGAAACATGGAGCGATGGAGGTTTTGGCGAAACATTCCCTAAAATATATGGCCAGGATGGCGAATCGTATGCTTTTTCCTACCCCCGCCAGCAGAAGCTGGGCCTGAAGATCCAGGATACAGAAGACGGCAAAGGTGTGAAAGTACTGGACGTGGAGAAAGATTCCCCGGCTGAAAAAGCAGGTTTGAAAAAAGACGATATCCTCACCGAAGTGGGCGGCGAAAAAGTAAACAACACCGATGAAGCAAGAGAACAACTGCACGATAATGCAGACAAAGCTTCCTACAATATTAAAGCCACCCGCAATGGCAATGCGATGAGCTTTGACATCAAGATCCCGAAAAAATTAAAAACAGCGAATTTATAAGCCGTGAATAAGCATGAAGCAAAAGCCCCCAATGTGCAATGGGGGCTTTTTTATTTTGTTTGATTTAACAACACAGGACTTTTGCCCGTTCAACTCCTCTGCAGCCTATTCCTTACCTTTGCGGCCGTGACAGCGAATGATAAATACGAAGTGGTGATCGGCCTGGAAGTGCATGCCCAGCTACTTACCAAAAGTAAATTGTTTTGCGGCGACCCTGCGGCATTCAGCACCGAACCCAATACACACATCAGCCCCATCACCCTGGCACACCCGGGCACCCTGCCCCGCATGAACAGGAAAGCCATTGAATATGCAGTAACACTGGGCCTGGCCCTGCAATGCGACATTGAACAGGAGAACTATTTTGCCCGTAAAAATTATTTTTACCCCGATCTGCCCAAAGGATACCAGGTTTCTCAACATACCACGCCCATCTGTAAAAATGGTTTTGTTAAAATAAGAACGGGAGATACCGAACGGAACATCCGGCTTAACCGCATTCACATTGAAGAGGATGCCGGAAAAAGCCTGCATGATGTGGACGAACATTATACCGCCATCGACCTGAACCGGGCAGGCGTGCCGTTGCTCGAAATCGTAACCGAACCGGACATTCACAGCAGTGATGAAGCATTTGCCTATATCACAGAATTGCGCAGACTGGTCTCCTGGCTGGGTATCTGCGATGGCAATATGGAAGAAGGAAGTATGCGCTGCGATGCCAACATCTCCATCCGTCCGAAAGGAGATACCCAACTCGGTACCCGGGTGGAAGTAAAAAACCTGAACAGCATCCGGAATGTAAAAAGAGCCGTAGATCTGGAAGTGGAAAGACTGATTGGCATCACCGAACGGGGAGAAAAAATTGTACAGGAAACAAGAAGCTACGACGCCGACAACAACATTACTTTTTCGTTGCGTACCAAAGAAGACGCCGATGACTACCGCTACTTCCCCGAACCCGATCTTACGCCATTCCGCATCACCGATGAACGCCTGGAGGAATTAAAGAATGGCCTGCCTGTTTTACCTGAAGCGCTGAAAAAAAAATATATTCATGCCCTGCAGCTTCCTGAATATGATGCATCGGTCATTTGCGATGACAAAGAACTGGCTGATTATTTTGAAGCAACAATCCTTCACTGCAGAAATTATAAAGCGGTGGCCAACTGGCTGCTGGGCCCCGTTAAAAGTCACCTGAACGACAGCCACAACAGCTTCTGTTCTTTTTCTTTGCCTCCTGCTACCCTGGCATCACTGGTGCAGCTGGTGGATGATGGAAAGCTGAGTTTTGGCATGGCTTCTTCCAAACTGCTTCCGGCATTGATAAACCAGCCGCAAAAAGATCCGGCAGTACTGGCGGCCGAACTTAACCTGGTAATGGAAAGCGACAGCGGCTCCATTGAACAATGGGTAAATGAAGCATTGAGTAAGATGCCGGACAAGGTAGCGGAATACAAAAAAGGGAAGAAAGGCCTGGTCGGTTTATTTGCCGGTGAAGTAAAAAAACTCAGCAAAGGAAAAGCCGATATGCAGTTGGTGAATAAATTACTGAACGAAAAATTAAATACCCCATGATCAGAAAATGGATCTTGTTGATGGTTGTGAGTGCTGCCCTGTTCTCCTGCAGCAATAACGACAGCAAAGGAAAGTTCACCGTGAATGGAGAACTGAAAGGAGCCCTCAGCCAGCGGGTTTTCCTGGAAGAATTGTACTTCACCGATAAAGCCCCGGAAGTGCTTGACACCGGTTTCCTGAAAGACGGGAAGTTTGAAGTATCTGCACTTGCCCGGGAAGAAGGAATATACCGTTTACGGGCTGACAGCAGCAATACTGCTTACCTGTTCGTCAACGACGGCAGCACCATCGAATTCAAAGGAAATATAAATATCCCCGGCGATTCAGGGTATTCATTCAGCGGGGCAGCCAATGCTTCATTGCGAAAAACACTCCGCTATGTTGACAGCATCAGTAAAATACTATACGACAAAGGAGAGTTGATCAGCAGGCTTCAGAAAATGGGTGCCCCGGAAGGAGATAGCATCACAACTGCCCTGAAAAGCGGGTATAAATCAATTGCAGACGATTTCACCAGGTATTGTTTTGCTTATGCCGATACTTCCCAAAGCCCCATCCTTTCTCTTTTTGTGCTTACCATGGCAGCCGTGGAAATTACCAAATTTGAACAACCCCTTGCTAAACTGGCTGCCCGCTTCCCCAAACACAAAGGGATAGAAGCAACGGCAGCTTTCATCAGGAATCGCATTGCAGCTGCCAATAATACCATGCAGCCTTCTGCCCCTGTTTTATCATCGCCGGAGGTGGGCAGTATGGCACCTGATATTACCATGAACGATGTGAACGACAAACCGTTCTCATTAAGTCAGCTGAAAGGAAAATATGTGCTGGTGGATTTCTGGGCAAGCTGGTGTGGTCCCTGCCGCGATGAAAACCCGAACATAGTGGCCGCCTACAACCAGTTTAAGGATAAAAATTTTACCATACTGGGTGTATCGCTGGATAAAAATAAAAGCGCCTGGCTGGATGCCATCAGGGAAGACAATCTCAGCTGGCAGCAAATCAGCGACCTTAAGTACTGGAGCAGTGCTGCCGTACCGCTGTATGGCCTGGAAGTGATTCCCAGCAATGTGCTGGTGGATCCGCAGGGAAAGATCATTGCCACCAACCTGCGGGGAAGCGCCCTGCAAAAAAAAATAGCCGAGGTATTAAGATAAAAAAATCTCACAGGTTATAAAAAAACTCCGGGCTGTCCCGGAGTTTTTTTATAAAAAGAATCTGCTGTTTACCAACCTGGATTTTGTGCGTAATTGGTGTTGGTTTGTGTTTCACTCAGTGGAATAGGCCACAAGAAGCGGTAGTCGGTGTAAGGGAATGCAGCTATCGCAGTGGTGTACGTTGCATTTCCTGCACCGCAGCTGTACATTGCAAAAGTAGAAACTCCAATACCGATTTTAGCCGGAATTCCGCCAGTGGTAAAGTTGGCATCGGTTGCGTTGCGATGAATATCACCCCAACGTTTACCTTCTGCAATGAACTCAATCCTTCTTTCGTCAAGGATCGCTTTAATGAACTCATTGGTGTTTGCAAAAGAAGCTGCGGTATACGTATTTACAGGTGGGACTGTAAAAGTGCCCGGTCCACCGGGAAGAGCCCTGTTTCGCACTTCATTCAGCAACTGCAGCGCCTTTACAGTGATGCCGTTTTGCCTTGCTTCTGCTTCAGCCAAAGTGAGCAGTACTTCGGAATAACGAATCAATGGAGCCGGGTCGGTGCTGGTGGTGGCATCAATGTATTTTGTAGTCAGATAGTTCGCTGCTGCCCCAGAACCAACAAGCCCCATCATATTCCTTCTCAGATCATCGCAACGGAAAGCAGGTAAGTTATAAACGATTGGGCTGATACGGATAATAGCTCTTCCACCTATACTCGTATTGGCATGCATATTTGCAAGAGCTCCATTCACTCCGCCATTATCAGTAGAGGCATTACGCATGGAAAATACAGTTTCATTACCCTGCCAGCCGGCCGTGGTAAAGGGAATAGCCGGAGTAGTCTCCAGTTTCCAGCCGCCTATTTGGCTTATAAAGCCGGGATAAGAAGTCAGTACAGGAGTAGCAGGAACAATTTTGTTTCCTTCCACGATCACGTTTGCCCAATCCCCCATGTGTAACCTTATACGCATTTTCAATGCGATTGCAGCCGCTTTTGTTGTTCGGTATGTTTTATTGGCAGCTGCATTCACAGGTGCAGGAGCTGTTGAAGTGGAAACAGGCAGGTTGTTTTCTGCAAAGTCAAGGTCTGCCAGTATTTTGTTGTAACCATCAGCAACACTCGTTCTTGTTTTCGATTTCGCCAAAGCTGAAGTGGCATCGCTGTTGATACCAAAGTCACGGTAAATAATACCGAGTTTATCTCCATTACCATCGCGGTAGGGGCGGGAAAAATGAATCAACAGCTCGTGATGGGCCATAGCCCTCAGGAAACGGCATTCAGCAATGTATTCATTACCCAAGGTGCTGCTAATAATTCCCTGGCTTACTGCCCCGGTAACCCCCTCAATGGTCAGATTGGCTTTGTTGATCAGTGAATAAAGTGTTTGAAACATGTAGTCGTTATTGGCCGTGGTGGTATTATAGCTTGCTTCATAGGTAAAATGGTAGAATGTTACATAAGTAAGCATATCTTCTCCACGCATATCCCCTTGTTCAATGCTGGCAGCACCAAAAGGATATCCTCTTACTGCACCACCTGCATAAAATCCGCTCTGCGCAGCATCATAAACACCGTTAACGGCGCCCTCGATTCTTTCAGGACTGGTAAAAGTGGTCACATCAGTGAGAGAGTTATAGGGCCCTACATCAAGAACTTTTTTGCAGGAAGTATTTAAAAACAGCATTGAAACTGTGATTAAAAAACCTGATAATAATTTATTCATAATTAATATTATTTAATGTTTTAATTGCTTTGTGCTTATCAGAATCCAACATTTACGCCGAAAGTGAATGTCCGTAACTGAGGTACAGAAGCGTTATCGATACCGAGTTCTGATGTGTTCTCCGGATCAATGCCTTTGTATTTGGTCCAAACATAAAGATTTTGACCCTGTACAAACCAGCGCATTGACTTTACAATCCCTTTTGTCAAATCTTCCAGTCTCTTCCCGTCGAAGTTGTAAGTGAACATGATGTTCTGTAGGCGGAGGAAATCTCCTTTTTCCAGAAAGCGGTCGCTTAGCTGACCATTCAGATTGGTAAGATTATCACGACCGTAGTACAGTTTGGGAACATTGGTAACCTGCCCAGGGGTTGTCCACCTATCGAGTATCTCAGTCCCGTTGTTCACAAATCCCTGGCTGTTCCATACTTCCTGGCGGGTGAGATTGTAAACATAATTTCCGCCGCTGTAACGGAAGAACAATTCCAAAGACAAATTGCGGTAGGTGATTGTATTGGTGAAACCACCATACCAAGTTGGCAGCGGCGATCCTACAATATATCGTTCTCCCAAAGTAGTAGCAGCGCCAAGGGCTGGATTATCCTTGCCTAATGCCAGGTAATACCCTGCTGCAACACCCGGTACATTATTGTACTGAACAAGGCTTCCATCTATTTTATACCACATCGGATTACCATTGGCTGAATTCACACCTGCATATTTATACCCGTAAAAAGCATTGATTGGACTGTTAAGACGAAGGATATTAAAGGTCCCGTTGTTCGGCCCTGCGATTGGTAATTCATATTGATTTTCAGCCAATGCAATCACTTTGTTTTTGGAAGATGTATAATTTACATCGATTTTCCAGGTAAAATCTCTACCGTTAATTACCTGCGCTCCAAGTTCGATCTCTACTCCTTTGTTTTCCATGGTTCCGATATTCTTGGTGATGATGCCGCCAGGGATACCAAATGATGGTGGTTGCTGCACATCGAGCAACTGGTTGTCGTTCTTATTCTTAAAAACATCCAATGACAGGTTGATACGGTTTTGCCAGAGGGCCATATCAAAACCATAGTTGATCTTCTTAGCAGTTTCCCAACGGATACCGCTATTACCAATACGGTTGGCAGCCAAGCCCGAAATACCTCCGTATGGGGCAGCCCCATAAGTACTCAGGTAAGGGAAACGATCGGCAGGTTCGTTACCTACTTCCGCATAACTTGCCCTTAGCTTAAATTCATCAATGAATTTATTAAGTCCGCTCATTGCCCAGAATTTCTCCTGACTTACCCGCCATCCGGCCGAGCCGCCATAAAAGTTGCCATACTGATTGTCTTTTGGCAGGCTGCTCAGGCCATCGCGACGAACACTGAACTGGATGAAATAACGGTTACCAAAATCATAATTCAACCGTCCAAAAAATGACTGGTAACCCCGTTTACCGTAAAAGCCTCCTGAAAACTGATTTACATAAGTATTAGTGATCAGGTTATTGGTTTGAAAGAAAGGATCTGAGATAGTGGTCCCCTGGCCATTGAAATTTTGAGTATTCTGACGCTGCATTTCAATACCCGCTACAATGGTTCCGGTATGGCGCTTGTATTTCTTATTAAAAGTAGCGTAATTCTGCCAGCTCAGGATCGTGGTTTGAAGGCTTTGGTTAAAAATACTGCCTGATGCACCACGTCCGTCGCCGTGAATTTTATCAAGACTCTGAAAATCGGTTGCTGTGATATAATCAATAGTTGCCTGTGTTCTAAATGAAATCTCTTTAACAGGACTTATTTCCAGGTATACGTTATCGATGATACGAGTGCGCTGGTTGTTGAATTTATTCTTATCCAACACATATACAATGTTGGTATAGTTGTTTTCAATTACCCTCGTATTGGAGCCAGAACCCAAGGCCGCATTATCAGATGTTATATTGTATCCTGTAATATGAGAAGCCAGGTAAATGGGAACATTCGGCATTGCCCTCATTGCGCCGGCCATAGCACCGCTCAGGGCATTGCCGCCATCATTTTGTCCATTGTCATCGGTACGGCTGAGGGTAATGTTATTGCCTAATTTGAAAAACCTGTTCGGCTTGGCTTCTATATTGGCCCGGAAATTATACCGCTTGTTATTATTGCTGCGTATAATTCCATCCTGCGAAAGATAATTAAGAGACATATAGAAAGTGGCCCTTTCTGTACCGCCTCCGGCAGATATGGTATGGCTTTGTACAAATGGATTCTTCTTGAAAATTGCATCCAGCCAGTTCGTATTGGTGCCGGCGGCATCTGCAAAGGCACCGTTAGGCAGGTTGGCGTTTTTCAGTTTCTCATTAGAAATCATGATGAAGTCTGATGCCCCCAAGAGTGCCGGCACATTAAAGGCGTTGCTAAAGCCCATATACATATCGTAGTTCACATTCAGTTTACCAGACTTTCCTTTTTTGGTCGTGATCAGTATCACGCCGTTGGCGGCTCTCGAGCCATAGATGGCCGAAGCGGCACCGTCTTTCAGCACTTCATATGATTCTATATCAGCAGGATTAATATCGGCGAGGATGTTCGTGGACTGAGGTATCACACCGGAGAAGCTTCCCGAAACAGTGGGCACTCCATCGATCACTACCAATGGATCTCTTCCTTGGGTAATGGAGTTCACCCCACGAACACGGATACGGGGAGCGGCACTCACAGAACCGGAGCCGGCTACTACCTGAACACCGGAAACTCTTCCAGCAAGCTGCTTATCAAAACTAGTTGTTGCCAGATTTGAAATTTTATCTCCCCCAAGTTTACCTATGGAACCGGTAACCTTGGCTTTTTGCTGGATGCCATAACCCACCACCACCACTTCTTCCAGTTTGGTGTCTTTTGAACGCAGGCTGACGTTGATTACAGACTGGTTTCCGATGGACCTGGTCAGGTCCTCAAAGTTTACGTTGGTGAAGATCAGGCTTTTCACAGCAGCGGGGAGGGAGATGCTGTAGTTTCCGCCTTTGTCGGTTTGAGTTCCTTGTTTTCCATCAGTGCTCGTAACGGTAACGCCTTCCACCGGCGCCCCTTTTTCATCAGTGACCTTACCACTGACGGTACGATTCTGGGCAGCTGCGGTTTGTACAAAAACAAACACGGCTGATAAGATTAAGATCAGTTTTCTCATTTGCTTAATAGTTTATGACAACAAATATATACCAGATTCCCGGTAATTATCAAATAGATGGACAAGATTATTGGCTTTTTAGCTGCTTTTCTACAACCCTAAAATCGAGGCTGCTCAACGCTTTTGAGAAGGCTTTGGCGCTAATGCCAGTAACAAAACAGGCAACAAAACAAGATTGGTTAGTGTGGCCGTTAATAAGGTGCCCGATGTTAACCAACCCAATGCTTTTGTGCCTCCAAAACTGCTTCCGCAAAAAATCACAAATCCTGCAATCAGCACCAGGGCCGTATATACAATACTCAGCCCCGTGTGCCGGATGGTAACGCTAACAGTTTCGGATATATTGTTGCCGTAGAGGGGTAATTCCTGTTTGTAGTTCACCAGGAAACGGATGGTGATATCAATGGCGATGCCCAGTGCCACACTGAAAACCAGCACGGTAGATGGTTTTAGCGGAACACCTGCCCAGCCCATGATACCGGCTGTTATTACCAGCGGGATAAGGTTTGGGATTAATGAACAAAGTAATATACGCACTGACCTGAACAGGTACAGCATACAAAGGGCGATGAGGAGGAAGGCCCAGAAGATGCTTTCTTTCAGGCCATTCACAATGAACCGGCTGCCTTCCAGGAAAGTAATACTGGTTCCGGTAAGCTGTACTTTATAGGATGCGGTATCAAATAGCTGGCTGGCTCTTTGTTCAATGCCGTTCAACAAAACCGGCAACCGTTCCGTTCCCACATCGGCCATGTTTACACTGATGCGGGTGCTTTGCCGGGCCGTATCAATAAAACTGGTAATCATTTTAGCCAGGTTGTTCCTGCCGCTGCTGTCGCTTTTTGAAGGCCGGAGGTATTCGCCCACAAATGCTCCATCAAAACTGTTGGGCAGCAGGTAATTGGCCGAATCGCCGTCGAAGAAAGCCTGCTTGGCAAACTTTAATCCTTCGGCCACACTTAATGGCCGGTTCATTTCCGGTTGTGAAGCAATGTAGGCACTCAATGAATCCACCCGCTCAAAAACTGCCAGGGCTTTCATCCCGGCCAATCCGTAGCGCTTTTTTGTATCCACCACAATTTCCAGGGGCATCACCCCATGAAAATTCTTTTCAAAAAATTTCAGGTCGGTATAGATTTTATCTGTTTTGGGCAGATCGTCCACAATGAAAGAAACGCTTTTCAGTTTAAAGATTCCGGCAATGGAAAACACCAGGCAGGCAGTGGTAACTGCATACACTGTTTTTTTATGATGAACCACCCATCGCTCCACCCGCAGGAGGAAGTTGGTGATCCATTTATTGTTGAGGTATTTTGTTTGCGAACTGCCCGGCGCCGGCAAGTAACTTAATGCAGCAGGCAGCAGGATGAATGAAATAACGAAGATCACCATGATGCTGATGCCGGCCACCACGCCAAATTCTTTCAGGATAGCGCTTTTGGTGAGTGCAAAAACGGCAAAACCAATGGCCGCAGTAAGGTTACAGAATAAGGTAACCACGCCCATCTTGCTTACCATGTCCACCAGGGCCTTTCGCTTGTCTTTATCCTGCAGGTAGGAAGTATGATACTTATTGATGAAATAAATACAGTTCGGCACCCCAATCACCACCACCAGGCAGGGAATGAGCGCCGT
>DMRT01000226.1 GCA_003455235.1 Chitinophagaceae bacterium | reverse complement strand
ATGTTTGTCTTTTTTTACAGGCCTGTGCGCTTCTTCATACGATTGAGCCAGGTCGTCCAGCTGAAGCATTCCCAGTATTACCAGGTCCGGTTTCAAAGCAGGGATCATTTTTCTGAGTGCTGTTTTATAACTACGGCTGTACATACCCGGCTTCCCGGCATTGATGACCTGCACATGGCTGATGCCGTTTTCTTTTAAGTACCTCTCCAGACTGGCAGGCCAGCTGTTTTCGATATTTACTCCCCAGCCAAAGGTCCACGAATCACCCACACAAAGAATACGGAAGTTCTCTTTCTTATCGATATCAATTTCTGCATTGCGCAGTCCCAGGCTGTTGATGGAAGCCAGGTAATTAAACTCACAGGTTTCGTAACGAACCCGGCTGCCCGGCTCAAACAACCAGCCTGTTCTGGCAGGCCATATCCATCCGCATGCAGCATTTACCAGCACGATCAGCGAAAACAGGATGCCGGCAGTGCTGAATGAAAAGAACAGGTTCTTCCACCGGTTGCCGATGCGGTTTCTGCGGAGCATAAAAACAATAATGAGTCCGGCAACACATACAAACCAGAACAACACATGCAGCAGCTTGAAATCATACAGCTCCGTATCTTGATAAAGCAGGTAAAAGCTGGCAGGGTTCCAGTAAACCAATGCCAGTAAAATGAAAAGCCGGTATGTGTTGTTTTTCGGATCCATACAGGTTGAACAAAAATACACATGCATTAATCGGGGAAAACAGGAAAAGGTTAGCCTGGGGTTGATTTTATTTTAATGCAGGAATTTTTCGAGGACCATAAACTCCAGTTGCTGGAGGTGTTTACCCGAAGAAGCATCTTCTTCAAAAGATTCCCGCTCGCCGGTATCTGAATATCCATGCCGTTTGTACCAGTCGACCAGTTCTGTTCTGACAGAGATCACCCGCATGTAAATAGAAGAACAGTTGAGAGAAACGGCATGCGCCTCCGATGCGCTTAATAATTTTTTTCCGATACCGCCTCCCTGCAGTTTGGGCGATACGCTGAACATGCCGAGATAAATGCGGTTGCCATGTTGCTGCAGGTTTACACAGCCGATGAGCTGCCCGTCTGCGGCTGTGTATTTCAGCATCACGCTGCCTGGCCTTTCCATTACGCTGAGGAGGGTATTGTCGGTTGTACGAACGTTGCCGGCAATCAAATGCGCTTCGGTTGTCCAACCCTGCCGGGAATCTTCCCCGCGGTAGGCGTTGTTGAGCAGGTCTCTTATCGCCGGGATGTCATCCGTGTTGGCGTACGCAATGGCGCTATCGTTGAATATGCTCTGCATATGAATTACCGGTTACTCAATCCACGTATCCCCTTCCTTTGGCCATCACCAGGAAAACAATGGCCGTAACAAAACCCATCAGTAAAAATCCAACGATCCACAAAGCCTTCTCCCCATCGGATACTTTTTTATTGCGGGCCACATACACAATACCGAGGATACGGTATACCAGGCTGAACACAGCCATGGCCAGCAGCGACAGCAATACCTGCGGACTGAATATCCCGAAGAAAATACCCAGGGGATCTCCGCTGCCATGGGGCTCATGAAAAGGAAGTGCAAACGAAAAAATGGCATGCAGGTAAAAATAAAAAAACACGATGGACGCCACAAAAGACAGGATAAAGAACATGAGAAAACTCGTATACCGGTTCATGGTTTTCTTTTAAAAGTACAACATTCCCCGGAGGACAACAGCATGCTTCGGGGTAAAATTTGTTTCTTTGCAGCGCATGTCACTACACATCACTTCTCTCAACTCCGGCAGCAACGGCAATTGCTATTATATCGGCAACGAAACCGATGCTGTACTGATCGACGCCGGCATTTCCTGCCGGGAAACGGAAAAACGCATGAAGGCACTGGGATTATCGCTGCAAAAAGTAAGGGCGGTTTTTGTGTCGCATGAGCATACCGATCACATCAAGGGGCTGAGTACGCTTGCCAACAAATACAAGATGACGGTTTATATTACCGGGCAAACGGCCAAACAGGGTCCGGGCCTCATCCGCCACCTGTCTAAACCCTTTACCGCCAATGAACCCATTGCCATCGGCGAACTGCTGGTAACTCCCTTTACCAAACAGCACGATGCTGTTGATCCGCACAGCTTCATCATCAGCTGCAATGGAATCACGGTGGGTGTATTCACCGATATCGGCGCTCCTTGTAAAGAAGTGATCCGCCATTTCAAACAATGCCACGCTGCCTTTCTCGAATCAAATTATGATGAATCCATGCTGGAGAACGGGAAATACCCGCTGCACCTGAAGAACCGCATCCGCGGCAGCGAGGGGCATTTATCAAACAACCAGGCGCTGGAACTTTTTATCAGGCACCGGCCTCCCTTCATGAGTCACCTGCTGCTGGCACACCTTTCCAAAGAAAACAATGAACCCGGGCTTGTGGAAAAGCTGTTCAGCAAACATGCTGACGGGATCGTTATTACAGTCGCCTCCCGCTACGAAGCAACCACTGTATTTAGCATCGGTACAACATCGGGTACATCCAGGAAAAGCCTGCACCCCCGGCAGCTCGGCCTGTTTGGGTAATTAAAGAACCGGTTATTTTAATTAGCTTTATAAAGCACAACCCTTCCATCAAAAAAACGGATTGAACACATGAAGATCATTCTGTCCATTCTTTTCAGCACCATCGTCATGAATGCACTCGCTCAACTTAAACCGGTTCCTTCCGGTGTGATCCGCTGGAACGACCTGCCGGTAAAAAAAGAAGGCCTGCGGGAAAGCCGTAAACTGGTGGAAGGAACCACCAATGAATTTTCTTATTTTGAAATACATGCCACTACGCAGCAGAAAGGTGCGGTGCCACGGCCGCCACACACACAACCCGATATTGAAGAGCTGATCATTATCAAAGAAGGAAAGCTCAAGTGCAGCATCGGAAACAAAACCACCGAGCTTGGTAAAGGCAGTGTATTGATCATTCCCCCGCATGAACCCCAGGTTTTTGAGAACACGGGCGATGGACCGGTTACGTATTATGTGCTTATGTTCCGTTCTAAAAAACCGGTTGATATGGAACGGAGTGCAAAGGGAGGCGGCATCCTGATGGTGAACTTTGATACCACCACCTATACCGAAAAAAACAACCGTGGCACCCGCAAATTCTTCGACCGGCCAACAGCCATGTGCGAAAACTACGAGATGCACATCACGTATTTAAAACAGAAAGGCCCCAGCCATGCACCCCACCAGCATGTGGATACCGAGATTATCCTGATGATTGACGGAGAATCGGAAATGGTGATCGATGGCCAAACCTACCATGGAAGTGCCGGCGATCTCTACATCATGGAATCTGGAAAAATGCACGGCGTAGCCAATGCCACCGATCAGCCCTGCAGTTACTTTGCGTTTAAATGGAGATGAGTTAATCTCTGTCGATCCACAGCACCGAGTTGCCCGTTCCGAATTCATTCTGTTCCCATAATTTATTCGAAGGATCGAGTATCCATTTACCATCCACCACAAACTTATACCGGTGTTTGCCTTTGTTGAGATGAGCTTTAAACACCCACTCATCCCCTTCCCGCTTCATGGCAATGGAAGAAGGATTCCAGTTATTGAGATCGCCGGAGAGGCATACCGTTTTGGCCAGTGCAAATCCTTTCAGCCGGAAGGTGAAATTCGGTTGTATCACCAGCACCATGCTGGTACGTGTGCCGGAATCGTTGAACGGTTTACCGTCGATCACCAGTTTATATTCGTAATTACCCGGACCAATGGTATATGGAAGTTCCCAGCCGGTTTCGGTTCGGTTCATAAACAGCTCATTGTCTTTCCAGTTATTGAACGAACCCATCAGGGCCACTTTTTTTGCCGTGAGGTAACCCGTAAGTTTAAATACATAGGGTTTGCCGATACGGATCACCGAATTGAATTCATTGTACTCATTGGGCAGTTTATCTTCATTGGCCGGGTCGCTGATCCAGTTTCCGTCAACAATGAAGCGGTAGGTATGTGTGCCATCGGATAAATAAACCGGCAGGCTCCAGCCCGTTGTTGTACGCTGCATCAGCAGGCTCCGTTCTTTCCACTGGTTAAAGCTGCCGGCGAGGTAAATCCGTTTGGCATTGCTGTAACCTTCCAGCCTGAACGTGTGGTTGGTTTTATAGTACACTGAATTGTCGTTGCCCATGCCATCATTCTCCACTTTTACATTGTCTTTATCGGTAGCCCAGTTGCCGTCGATGATAAATTTGTAGAGGTATTTACCCGGAGCCAGTTTCACGGTTACAATCCAGCCGCTGTCGTTTTTCGTCAT
>DMRT01000056.1 GCA_003455235.1 Chitinophagaceae bacterium | reverse complement strand
GATGAGGTAATCAATATCATCGGCCTGCCAGCCGGCTTTGTCAAGCGCTTTGAGCAGGCTGGCTTCGGCCAGCCGGGTGCATTCCCGGATGTAGATGTCATTTTTTTCTTCAAAAGATGTGCGGGTGAACACTTCCTCCGGGCCCATAATGGAATAACGCCGGCTTACGCCTGCATTGCCGAATATCTTCAGCACTTTACGGATGAAGCGTTCATCCTGCCCGGCAAGCCATGTTTCAATAAAGGGAATGATCTCTTCAGTGGAACGGGAGTGGGGAGGTAATTGTTTGGCAACGGCCCTGATCGTTACTCGGTTTTTTTTCTGATTATCCATTGGTACCGGAAAGCCCATTTCCATTTGATGGAGCCGGCTGTATCCTGCAGTTTTTTATTAAGATCAACTAGTTCGTTTTTTTTAAATCCACGGAGTATGGAAATGGCGCCGTCGTTCCTGGCCATGGAGCTGCTGATAAAAATACTGATCAGCCGGAACAGGTAATATGCCACTTTACTCCGGTGCAGGTCGTTTATCACCAGGCCCGTACCTGTTTGTTCCAGTAAACCGGTAAGCAGCCGCTCAATCTCTTCGTTACTGAAATGATGAAGAAACAGGGTACAAAGAACGATATCGAATTCCTGCTCCTCAAATTCCCGGCCGGTTACATCCATCCTGCAAAAACTGATTTCTGGATAAGCGGCCGAACATTCCCGGGCATAATTTACGGTAAATTCATTGTTATCGATGCCTACCAGCCGGAAAGCATACTTGTTTTTTCTGCCGAAGTCGGCCACCATGCGCAGCATATCCCCGTTTCCGCAGCCCAGGTCGGCAATAACAAGAGGCCTGTTCCGTGATGTTGATTTAAGTAACGCAGCCAGTCCGTCAAGGGTTGCTTTATTACCACCCAGCCGCTTATTGATGACGGCAATCTGGTCGAGTGTTTTGCGCAGCAATGCTCCTTTCATGGAAAAATCATCCATGATCTCTTTTTCAGTACTCCGGTACCGGGTGTTTACCAGCATGGCATCAGTTTCTGTTTGGATAGATGGTTATCAATAAACGGAATAACAGAACTTTTTTTACCTTATAGTCCTGTATGCCGGAATGGTTAAGTATATCCATCCATTCTTTCCGGGTGAAGGAACGCTGGATGGCAAGTTGTCCGTCTTCTTTTGCCATTTTACTGAGAGGTAATAAGAAAGATGAATGCCTGAATGCGCTCAATGCCATTTTACTTCTTTCCAGTTCACTGCAGATAAAGGCTGTGCTTAACGCCGGCATATTTGTGTGCAGGAACTGAATAAGGCCGCCTTCGGTGAAGTGGTAAATAAAATGGCTGCTTACCAGGATATCGCAGGGCTTAACCCGGAACCCGGGATCAAGGATGTTGGCCTTTTCAAAAAACAGTTCCGGGTAACCTCCATATTTGCCACGGGCATATTGGAGGCTGTTGAGGTTGCCATCGATGCCGGTTATGGAAAAGGAGGCCTTCAGTGCCCGCAGTGATCTTGCAATGGCTGCGGCAAGGTCGCCTCCGCCGCAGCCAAGATCAATAATCTCCAGGTGTTTCTTTTCTTTTTGATAAATGCGGTTAATGGCCTTGGTTACGGATCGGTGGTTTCCCAGTTGCCGGTTCACCCATTCCAGGCTTTGCAGTGCATGTTCCAGTTCTTTGCCATTCAGGGAGAGGTTATCCAGTTTTTCGGGTGAAACGGCTCTTGTTTTCATGCGGCTGATATCTTGATGGGCTTACCGTGGGTTTGTTTGATGATGGCGGGTAATATTCCCGGAATGCTCGTCACTCCATACATCATTATCCTCGCCATGTTATCTTTTCCGAAAAAGCTTTGCAATATTCTGCCCGTGGTTATCCGTGACCGGAATTCTTTGTTCCAGGCCCGGGTGTAGGCACCCTCCAGTTCCTCTCCTGAACGTATCTTCTTATTGAAATGATCGATGATCAGTTCCGATGCAATCTTGGCACTGTGGATGGCCATGGCCATCCCGTTGCCGCACAACGGATGGATCATGCCGGCTGCATCACCGCACATCAGGATATGATCCTCCACCGTTGATTTATTGGAAAAAGATATCTGGCTGATGGTTAGCGGCTGATCAAAGACCGGAACAGAATTCTCAAACAGCTTCTTCAGGTGCGGATTCTTATACAGTTCTTCCTGCTGAAAGTCTTCTATATTCTTATACTGCTGAAAATTTTTATAGCTGGCTATGTAACATACATTCAGGTTTCCGTTTTCCACCTGCGATACGCCGCAATAGCCACCGTTGAAATTGTGCAGCGCCACCAGGTCATCGGGGAAAGCTCCCTGCATATGTGTTTTAACGGCCACAAAAGGTGAGCGGCTCTTAATGAATGGGCGGTTAAGCTTAATATCCATATTACTTCTTTTACCAAAGGCGCCGATAATGATCTTTGCGGTAAGTTCTTTTCCTTCCCTGGTGGTAATATGGAACCGGTTACCTATGTATGTAACATCCGTCACAGAATCCTGCAGCAGGTAGCTGTTGTTTTCTATTGCTTTCTGCGAAAGAAAATGGTCGAGTGTATAACGGCTGATACCAAATCCTCCAAGCGGGAGGGTGGCTTCGCTCGTTTTCCCCCGGGTGGTACTCAGCAGGAAGCGGTTGATCTTCTTTGCTCCCAGGGGCATCGGATCGGCATCCAGGTACTGCAGGTAGGGCAGTACTTCATTGGAAATATATTCCCCGCAAACCTTGTGCTTTGGATAACCGTTCTTTTCCACGATGATTACCGGTAGCCCTGCCTTGCTGAGGTGAATGGCGCTTACCAACCCGGCCAGCCCGCCGCCAATGATAATAATATCTGCAGAGTATGTGTTCAAAACTTGATTGGGTATCCCGGGCATTAATCAATAAATAACCATACCAAAGATACTGATACAGGGTAAGAGATTAATCAATAACTCCTTTCGCTGAATTTGACGGGGCTGTTAAGAAATTCGTAATTTACCTATGAAACCGGGCAATGGTATGTAAATTGAAAAGGATGGGCAACCCGGTTCCCGGAAAAGCCGCTACTTAATAAAACAAATGATATTTTATGAAACGTATAATTCTACTTGTGATTTCAGTTTTGACCCTCCAGGCTGGTTTTGCCCAGCTTACACCAACCGATAACGGGAGTAAGGTTCACTTTGTGATCAAAAACTTTGGTATCAAAACGGGCGGAGATTTCACCGGGCTGAAAGGGAATATAAAATTTACGCCGGAAAATTTAGCGGCCTGCAGTTTTGATGTAACCATCGATGCCAATACCATCAACACCGATAACGAAAGCCGCGATAACCACCTGCGCCAGGCAGAATATTTTGATGTGGCCACCTACAAAACCATTCAATTCAAAAGTACCAAAGTGGTACTCTCTTCCAACGCCGGCCGGTATTATATATATGCAGATCTCACCATTAAAGGGGTTACTAAAAAAGTAGAGTTCGGTTTCAGCGCCACTCCCAAAGACGGTGGTTACCTGTTTGAAGGGGAATTCAAGATCAACCGCCGGGATTTTGGTGTGGGCGGAAGCAGCATCTCCATGTCGGATAATCTCACCGTTTCTTTATCGGTACTCGCAAAAAGATAATTATACCGGTTTACCCACGCAGGATGTTTGACTGCTTGTTATCTTTGCCCGGTGCCTAAATTATTCCGCATTTTTTGTTGGGGACTGCTCATCAGTTTCCTGGGGTCATTGCCGCTGGGCACATTAAACGTGGCTGCCATGCAGATCGGCATACAGGAGAGTGTGCGGCATGCCCTTTATTTTTCATTGGGTTCTTTACTGGTGGAAATGATCTATGTGCGAGTGTCGCTGGTGGGTGTAGACTGGATCCGTAAGCAGGAGAAACTGATGAAAGCTATGGAGTGGTTTACCCTGATCATCATCCTTGCCCTTGCCGCCGGTAGTTTTATGGCAGCCATGGCCAAGAGCAATGAAGCCAAAAATGTTTTTTTAGAGAATACCATGCACCGCTTCCTGCTGGGTATGTTCATGAGCGCCATTAACCCCGTGCAGATTCCGTTTTGGTTTGGGTGGAGTACGGTGCTGTTCACCAAAAAAATCCTGGAGCCGGTAAAAAGCCAGTACAATATGTACATCATCGGCATCGGCCTGGGTACGCTGCTGGGCAACTGCCTTTTTATCTTCGGCGGCAAATGGCTGGTACAACGTATTACCGGCAGCCAGCAATACATCAACTGGGTGATCGGCGGCATATTTGCCATTACGGCTATTATACAAGCCATCAAAATGATCAGGCATAAAGATGCGGTGCACAAATTCACCCATGCCGAGGAGGATAAAGGGGGATGAGAAATGATCAGTCCACAATAAAAAGACTGCAGCCTTGTTCCGACCTGCTCCGGTGTGCTTCGCAATTGTCGCCCACGTGATACGTCATTCCTTTCGAGAGGATGAATTCCCTGCCGTCTTCCAGTTCAGTAACCATACTGCCCTCGATGCAATAAATGATATGCCCTTTTTTGCACCAATGATCGGCAAAATACCCGGCTGAGTATTCCACCATGCGGATGCGGACATCACCCATTTTAAAAATGCGCCAGCTGGCCATGCCCGTGATGCCCCGGTGTTCTTCTTTTACCACAGTATTCCAGTCGAGCGTTTGAAAAGGGAATTTTTTTATTTCCATGGCAGTAATGTTGAGCTTCAAATTTGGCAAAAGGCGGGTTCAGAAAAAATATTATTTGGCCCGGCAAGTTTGTATTTTTGAAGACTCATGCTATACGCCATTACAGATATTGAGACCACGGGTGGACATGCGTCTGCAAACGGCATCACCGAGATATCCGTATTTGTGCATGATGGCACCCGGGTGGTCCGGCATTTTGAAACACTGGTGAATCCCCGCCAGTCCATTCCCCGCTACATTACCGCACTCACCGGTATTGACGATGACATGGTGGCTGGTGCACCGGTATTTGATGAAATTGCCGATACTCTTTTTGAAATATTCGAAGAGGCGGTGTTTGTGGCACATAATGTAAACTTTGATTATTCCTTTATCCGGCACCAGCTTAAAGAATCGGGCTATGATCTTGCTGCCAAAAAGCTTTGTACCATCCGGCTTGGCCGTAAGCTGTTCCCCGGACTGCCTTCGTACAGCCTGGGCAACCTGTGCCGTTCACTGAAGATACCAATTGAGAACCGGCACCGGGCTGGCGGCGATGCCAGGGCAACGGTGAAGCTGTTCGAATTCATGATGGCCAATGGTGCCCAGCTGCATATAGACCAGATGCTGAAACGTTCGTCGGCAGAACAATGGCTGCCGCTGAACCTGGAGAAGAAGGTGATTGATCAGCTTCCTCCCAAACCCGGGGTTTATTATTTCCACAACAACAAAGACAAGATCATTTACGTAGGCAAGGCCATCAACCTTAAAAAAAGGGTGAGCAGCCACTTTACACATAATGATCCCGATCCCAAAAGGCAAAACTTCATCCGCAACGTGTATAAAGTGTCGTACCGGCAATGTTCCACCGAGCTGGAAGCCATCGTGCTGGAAAGCACCGAAATCAAACGCCTGTGGCCACGGTATAACAAAAGCCAGAAGCAGCCGGCGCAGCGCTTTGCACTTTATTCGTTTGAAGACAACAAAGGATACCTGCGGCTGGCCATCGATAAAAAGAAAAAGAACCTGCCGGCATTGTATCATTTCAACCTCCTCCATGAAGGACTGGTGATGGTGCGGAAGATGGTGGAGGAATTTGAACTGGATGCCAAACTCTGCTTCCTCGATAAAACACCGTTTACCGGCAAAGAACAGAAGGCACTGGATCCACCGGTGATTTACAATACCCGGATGAAGAAAGCCATAGATGCATTGAACGAAAGCTTACCCACCTTTGCCCTGGTGGATGAAGGCATAGCCGAAGGTGAAAAATTATGCCTGCTGGTGGAGCGGGGCAGTTTCTGGGGCATGGGTTATATCCCCGAATCACAGCCGGTTGCTTCCACCATGGAGCTGAAGAATGTGTTAAACCCCTATGCTGACAATGATTACATCCGCAACAATATTTATTCATTTGCCGAAGCCAATCCTGAAAAGAAGGTATTGCTGAACCGCTAAAATTATTCCTGCTTGCAAACAGCGCTTTATAATCTTAAAATTCAGAAACGGATCGCCGCATTGTCGGTTGTTTTGCTGGTTGTAAAAGCCATTGCCTGGTACCTTACCGGGTCGGTGGCCATCTTAACTGACGCCTTTGAAAGTATTGTGAACGTGGTGGCGGGTTTCATTGGGGTGTACAGCCTGTATGTGTCTGCCAAGCCGATGGACCTCGACCATCCCTATGGTCATGGCAAGGCAGAATTTATTTCAGCTGCTATTGAAGGCACCATGATCAGCATCGCAGGGCTCATCATCATTTATGAAGCATTGAACAACCTGCTTCACCCGCATGAAATAAAAAAACTGGACTACGGTATCCTGCTCACCGCCGGCACCGCACTGATCAACTATGCGGCCGGGTATTTCTGTGTGAAGACGGGGAAAAAAAATAATTCGCTGGCGCTGATTTCAAGCGGCAAGCACCTGCAGTCGGATACCTGGACCACGCTGGGTATTGTATGCGGACTGATCCTGTTGCTCATCACCAAACTGGCCTGGATAGACAGCGCCGTGGCCATTCTCTTTTCACTTTTCATCATATATACCGGGTACAAGATACTGCGCAGTTCTGTGGCCGGCATTATGGATGAAGCGGATACCGCCCTGCTGGATAAACTGGTACATACGCTGAATAAAAGCCGCCGGGAAAACTGGATCGACCTGCACAATCTCCGCATCATCAAGTACGGAAGCCGGCTGCACCTCGATTGTCATCTAACCGTTCCCTGGTACCTGAATGTACACCAGGCCCATGAAGAAATTGATGCCTTATCGGGCCTCGTAAAAAACGAATTTGGTGAATCGGTGGAGCTTTTTGTTCATTCCGATGGTTGTCTTGATTTCTCCTGCCGCATCTGCAGCAAAACCGATTGCACGGTACGCAAACAGCCATTTGAAAAAACGGTGGAATGGACAATGGAAAATATCCTCAGCAACAACAAGCACCGGATATCCTGATCCCGGTACTCAATTATTACTGCGTGAATGGGACCCGTTCTGGATCCTTGTATCATCGTATTTAAAGATGTAGGTGTAGTTCAGCGGTTCGCCACCGGGCCAGGAAGGTTCATTGTCATTTCCATTGCCGGTTACGGCATTGTGTGTAAGCACCACGTTTGTCATTTGCGTGGGGTTGCTTCCTTTTAGCCAGGCTAATACAAAATTGGTCACAACGTTGTTCTTGATGAAGATTCCGTTCCCGCTTCCGTTGTTCATCGATGTAAGGTCGATGCCCACAAAAGGTTCTCTGCCCGGTGCCGCCGTGATGGTGTTTTTGTAAATGGTGAGATTGGTGATGACGGGATTGTTGGTTCCTTCACTGATGACAAGTATGCCGCCGGTTGTTCCGGATCCGTTTCCAAATCCCATGTTGGTGAACAGGTTTTTCTGGATCACGCAGTTGGAGATGACGGTTCCGCTGCGGGTATTGAACTGAACCCCGCTGGAAATATTGTTTAATACATTGTTTTCCACGATGGCTGTTTCGGTATCAAATTCAAAAATGATCCCGCTTTCGTATTTGCTGTTGAGTACGGTGCGGCTCATCACGTTGTCGTGTATCCAGGCGCAGTAGGCGTAAGCTCCCTTGGTGTTGTAATTAAGGTCGATGCTTCCCTGTATGGTGTTGCCATAAATTTCCAGTCCCTGTATATGAAACAGTTCGATGCAGAAATCCCAGCCGCTCTCCCCGGGATAGCTTCCGCCAAAGGGGATTTTGGTGAGTGTATTGTTGTAGATCCTGCATCCCTTCAGGTAGCCATCGTTCATGTATTTAATGGGCCAGCCATTATAGCCTTCCGGCCGTTTGTTCTGGATGATGGTGTTGTTGTAAATCAGCATGCCGTCCTGCCCGCCGATATTGAGGCAGCCCCGGCCGTAAATACCGGTGGAGATATTATAGGCAGCACAATTGTTAACCACGTTATCATGAAAACTGTTGCCGGTGGAGTAACTGGTAACGGGAGGCGCATCGGTAAGATCGCTGCGGGCGCTGAACAAAACGCCCCGGTCTTTAAAGTCAACGATGGTGCAGTTGTAAATGCTTACGTTGCTTCTTCCCTTCACCCAGATGGCCCAGTAGGTAGACAGGTTCTGCCCGTCGAATTTCAGGTTGCTGATGTGCTGATTGCCGTTGGTGCCTTGTGCAGAGCCGAGTGAAAGCAGTTCGGTAAAATTTGCGGTGAGGGTGCTTCGGATAACAGACGTTACACCGTCGCCCTCAATACTTACACCCACAGCCAGCATACATTGTACGGTTTCGGTGTACGTACCTGCATTCACGTGGATGATGTCGCCGGCAACCAGTACTGCCGTGGTGGCCTTGCCCAGGGTCTTCCAGGGATTGCCTGCCGAACCATCGCCGGTGGCATCATTACCGGTGGTGCTGATGTACCAGGTGGTTGCGTGCAGGGGCAGGGCAATGCACATCATCCACATGAATACAATGGCGGAGAAAAAAATCTTAACCCTTTTAAACAGTATTCTTTTCATAAACAGTACCGCAGGTAAAATTAGTTGACCGGTCTTTCGGTTGGGATAAAGGATACGAACAGTGTCACAAAATATTAAATCGCGGCAGCTTATCACATTATTTTAATGCAAACGTTGCCGTTCGGTCCATTACCGGCTGATTGCACTTTTCACCAGTGTTTCAGCCGGTGTCAGCAGCCGCACATAATAAATGCCTCTTGCCAATACAGGTATGTTCAGCCGTATGCTGTTGTCGCCTTTCTGTAATACAACGCGGCTTTGTAAAACAATTCTTCCGTTCATGTCTGTGATGCTCATGCCGGCCTCCAGGTTTTTTGTACTCTGAACCAGCAGCAAGGCATTACCGGTACCGGACGGAAGTTCTATGTACTTAATTACCACAGAGGGTATATTTTTATTCCTGATGGAAATAATCCGGCTGTATACAGCGGTATTGTCTTTGTTCACCATGGCGAGCCGGTAATAAGTAAGACCAGGCAGTGGAACGGCATCGGTGTAACCATAATATTGTTTTGTGGAAGAGAAGCCGCTGGCTTTCATAAAACCGATGCGTTCAAAGTATCTTCCATCACTGCTTCGTTCAATAAGGAAGTGATCGCTTCCGCTTTCCGTTGCTGTGGTCCACTGCAATTCATTTTTTCCGCCGTTTTCTTTTCCGGTCAGTTCAATCAGGGTTACAGGCAGGGGCGGACCACCTCCGAATTCTGCATAACCCAGGTCTGGGCCAGCCCCCAGGTATGCAATGCCCGGGATGATAACACCGAGATCGATCACGGGCGAAACCGACTGCAGGGTATAAGTGCCGGTGGTTGAATCAAACATGGGATTGAGGCCTGGAACGTTATACGGTGTGTCTACGTAATTGGTTGGCATGCCACCGGGCCAGAACGGAAGGTTGTTGTTGCCGTTGTTGTATGAATTGTTCACCAGCAGGTGCAGCTGATCAATGTTGGTGGTGGTATCGCTGCCTTTTAACCAGGCACCTGCAAATCCCACCACAATGTTGTTTCTTATTTTGATGTTGGTGGCAGCGCCATGGTTCAGTGCATCCAGGTAAATGCCCACCCAGGGTTCCCGGTCGGTAAGGGTGGTGGCCACAATGGTGTTGTTGTCGATATCCATGCTATCGATGATGGCACTGCTGGTTCCCTCGCTTACGATGAGAATACCTCCTGCTGTGCCCGTTCCGTCGCCGGAAGCAAGGTTGGCCATCAGGTTTTTCCGGATGCGGCACTTCGATACCAAGGAAGAATCCCTGGTGTTAAACTGTACGCCGGAAGAAATGTTCCGTATGGTATTGTATTCAACGATGGCCGATTCGGCACCGAATTCAAAAATGATCCCGCTTTCGTATTTGCTGTTGACGGTATCGCGGCCAATCACATTATGATGGATCCAGGCTGAGTATTCGGAATTTCCCCTGCGGCTGAAATTAAGGTCGATGCTCCCGTGTATGATGTTGCCGGAAATTTCCAGGCCTTCAATGTGAAACAATTCAATGCAGAAATCCCAGCCGTTTTGCCCGGGATAATTTCCGCCATAAGGAATCTTGGTCAGTATGTTGTTGAAGATGCGGCAATTCTTGAGGTAACCATGATTCACATACTTGATGGGCCAGCCGTTGAATCCTTCCGGGCGCTGGTTCTGTGTGATCACGTTGTTGTAAATGAGCATGCCCGTTTGCCCGCCGATATTCAGGCAGCCTCTTCCAAACGTACCTAAGACACTATCTGAATATTCCGCACAGTTGTTTATGATGTTGTTGAAGAATTGATTGCCCGTTGAATACAGGCTGTCGGGCGGCTGTTCATAAAAATCACTTCGGGCACTGAAGATCACTCCGCGGTCCCTGAAATTTTCGATGCTGCAGTTATAGATGCTTACATTGCTGCGGCCAGCCACCCATATTGCCCAGAACGTGGAAAGGTTTTGTCCATCGAATTTCAGGTTACTGATGTGCTGGTTGCCATCGGTGCCTTCGGGCGACTTGAGTGACAACAACTCTTTAAAAATATCTGTGACGGTGGATTGTATAACCGGAATGTTGGTGGAATCACCGGTGAGGCTTACGCCTGCCTGTAAAAAGAGTTGCTCTGTTTCCAGGTAAGTGCCGGGCATTACAAAAATGATATCCCCGGGGCTGAGTACGTTTTGGGTGGCAAAGCGCAATGAACGCCAGGGATTGGCCACGCTCCCGTCGCCGGTGCTGTCGTTTCCTGCCTGACTGATATAATACGTAGCCGCCAACCCCGTGAACGGGAGCCAGCCCAGGAACAAAGCAGTCAGCCAAAAAATACGTACGTACTTTTTTAGAATGAATAAATCAGTTTTCATTTAAACATCAATCCGGTTACAAATACTTATATAGCAGGGGGATAAACCAATCACTCAGGTTCTGCTGTTCAGCAGGAATTGGAAATAATTCTGAAGTAAGCGCTCCACAATATAAAGCTATAATCGCTAATATCCACACTTAATTAACATTTTACAAATAAGTAATACAATTCAAAATTTATTCTTTTGATAATCAGTTTGTTGAAAATGCAATACAAAGGGGGGTACGAAGGATCAACAAAGAGGGTATTTAAAAAAACAGCCCCTCCGCCAAAGGCAAGGAGGGGCCGTACAGTATTATGGATGAATACGTGGTTAACGGGCAACCGTATTCTTCACGATGGTTTCGTCGGAGGTAAACAACCGCAGGTAATAAACACCTCCGGGTAGTGCCGGGATGTTTTTTGAAATGGTATTCATTCCGGCCTGCAACTGTATCGGGTTATTCAGTACCACCCTTCCGGTTGCATCTATCAATGAGAGAGTAGCCGGTTGACTTTTTGAACTGTTGATGATAATGCTGGCCGAACCGGAAGAAGCCGACAGGTTCACGTAGCCAAAACTGATGGATCCGTTCTTTTTGTTGGTGATCACCACCACTTTACTGTATTCAAAGGTTCCGTCGCGGTCGGTCATCACCAGGCGGTAGAAATTCTTTCCGTCGGCCGGACTGGCATCGGTAAAACTATACGTTGTTTCAGTAGAACTGAAACCGGCAGCATTCACTCTTCCGATCGAAGAAAAATTTCGTCCATCTGTACTGCGTTCAATGGTAAAATAATCGCTGTTTATTTCGGAAGCGGTGTTCCAGTTCAGCAGATTCTTGCCATTGTTTTCCTTTGCAGTGAAATCCACCAGGAAGATAGGCAGTGCACCAGAGCCGAATTCTTTATAACCACCATCAGGTGCTGTACCTACAAAAGGGATACCCACATTCACACCTGCGTCGATCAGTGGTGAAGCGGCCTGTAATGCGAAATTGGTGGCAGAAACAAACATGGGGTTCAGTGTACGGTTATTATTAGCGGTATAGTTGATCGGGTTTCCACCGGGCCAGGAAGGCGCATTGCTGTTTCCGTTGCTATATGCGTCATTGTGTGTAACCACCATCCCGTTGATGTGGGTATTACCGGCGCCACTGGTTCCTTTCAGCCAGGCATCGCCAAAGCCCACCACCACATTGTTACGAACATTGATATTGGTACCGCTTGCAGTGGCAGCGCCCATGGAAGTAAAATCGATACCGATCCAGGGTGCATCACCCGATTTGGCTACAATGGTGTTGTTGTATATATCCAGTCCCTGTATCTGCGGATCATCTGTTCCTTCACTGATCACGGTGATGCCGGCTGCGGTTCCTACTCCATTTCCCTGGTATACGTTGGAAAAAAGGTTCCGGCGGATGATGTTGTTGGAAAGGACACTGTATCCTCCTGCAGGTGCCGGCGATTCCGGGTTATTACCGCCGGTGTTTGCCACACCCCGGGTATTAAACTGAACGCCGCTGCATACATTATTAAATACATTGTCTTCAATGATGATCGATTCGGTGCGGAATTCGAGGATGATGCCGCTTTCAAAATTACTGTTGAGTGTTGAATGATTCAGCGTATTATGGTGTATCCACGCAGTGAATGCATAGGAACCTTTGCGGTTATAGTTCAGGTCGATGCTTCCCTGGATGGTATTGTTGTAAATTTCAATCCCCTGGATGTTGAAAAACTCGATGGCAAAATCCCAATCCCCGTTTTCACCGGGATAAGATCCCACGTAGGGAGCCTTGGTAAGGGTATTGTTGTAGATCTTCACTCCTTTCAGCCATCCTTCGTCCCAGTATTTTATGGGCCAGCCGTTTTTGAAATTTGCACGCTGGTCCTGCACGAGGGTATTGTTATATATCTCCATGCCCAGCTGTCCGCCAATGTTTACCAGTCCGGCCCCATAGTTGCCGGTATTGGCGGCAGAGTTCAGTACCGTATTGTTGTAAAATTTATTGCCGGTTGCATAATGCCCGGGATCCGAATGCGGATCGGTGGCATCATTGCCGTCGAATATCACACCGCGGTCTCGGAAGTTAATGATCTTGCAATCATGGATGACCACATTGCTGCGGCCGGTGATCCAGATGGCGATCCAGGTTTTATTGGTGGTTTCATTCACATACTGCCCATCGAAGCTGATGCCGGAAATGCTCTGGTTGCCATTGGTGTCCTGCCCGGAACTGAGTGTGAGCAGGGTAGACCACTGCCCCGTGATGGAACTTACCACCAGGGTGGATGCAAATCCTTCACCTTCTATGCTTACACCCGTTGCGAGTGAAGAAGACTGTGTTTCGGTGTAGGTTCCTGCAACGAGGTGAATGATGTTACCGGCAGCCGTTACCGAGGTGGTTGCTTTTTTCAGCGTTTTCCATGGATTGGCAAGTGTGCCGGTGCCACTGGCATCATTGCCCAGCGGACTTACATAATAAGTGGTGGCAAATGCGGCAATGGAAACACAAAGAACCATTGCCCATGTTAAGAAAACGGCGGGCGCATGTCTCCTTACAAAGAGTAGATTAGTTTTCATCGGGATATTTTTGGTTTTTAACGGATATTGATAAAGCCTGTACTTATTAAAAAATACCGGCGATATTTCAGTTACAAAATTTGCAAACCGGTAAATCAAAAACACTAGTACTTGAATCCTCTTTTTTGTAGAGGAAATTCAGGCCCCGCATCGTAAGCGTATGCGGGCGGGCATACAGGTTTCTTTCCCGGGTTTCTACGGGATTTTCCGATCAGCTGTTTTTTGCGGAATAGGGTGGTTTGGGTACAGGCTGATATGTCAGGTACTTAGCCTGGTTGAACGTCAGCGGTTCAGTCCAGTATAAGCGACAATAAAGTTTTTGGATTGGAACGGTTACAAGTGTCGGGTAACCGGGTTCTCCTTAACAGGTACATGATAGTTTTCATAGGATTTTAATTATGCGTTGAACACTGCGTGCAATTTGTTATCCAAAATCATACCATACTTTAATCAATCATTTGAC
Organism: Chitinophagaceae bacterium; assembly: GCA_003455235.1. Lineage (GTDB taxonomy): Bacteria > Bacteroidota > Bacteroidia > Chitinophagales > Chitinophagaceae > Ferruginibacter. Next base: position 5,966 of record DMRT01000056.1, on the reverse strand, counting down.
TTCAGCGGGATTGGTTTATGTATGGTATTCATTAAATGCTTTGCACGTATATAACCTGAACGGGAATGGACTTTTAAATATTTTAAAATCTGATTTCTATTTTTATCCAGATGCTATTCACATTATTCAAACTGTTGTTTATACTACAAACAACATAACAAAAGCACGTAGAAAGTTTACGAAGCAAAGAAGCTTACTTTAATATGAAAGCATACGAATATAAAAATAGCCTTATAATTACCAGGTGCTGGAGGCTTTCTTTACATCGGTTGTGGCAGGTGTTACCAGCCTGATGTTATAGATACCGACGGGTAGCGCCGGCACTGAGCGGGATATGCTGTTGATGCCCGGTTGCAACTGAATCGTTGTGTTCAGCAGCAGTCGCCCGTTCATATCAATAATTGCCAGTCCGGCCTGTTGTGCTGATGGGCTGGCGATCTGTATGATGGCCATGGAACTGGATGAAGAAAGTGTTGCGGAGACAATAGCAGCCGACCCATTTTCACCGTTACTGACTGCAATGATTCTGCTGTTTTCCAGCCGGCCTGCCCGGTCAATAATCGCCAGCCGGTAATAATTAATGCCATCCAGCGGGTTGTTGTCGGTAAAGTAATACGTTGTTTCACTGGTAGAAGAACCAGCCGCATTGATGCGGCCAATCGCTTCAAAATTCCGCCCGTTGGCACTTCGTTCTATCGAGAAGTAATCGTTATTTGTCTCACGGCCCGTTATCCACTGCAGCAGGTTTCTGTTGCCGGCATTCTTACCGGTGAAGCTGAGCAATGTTACTGCCAATGGCGGGCCAGAATTGAATTCGCTGTAGCCCATGTCGGGCGCATTACCGGTAAAAGGAAGACCGATGTCGATCCCTTTGTCGATCACCGGCGAAGTGGCCTGCAGGCGGAAGTCGGTGGATGAAACAAATAGCGGATTAACCGCCAGGTTATTATTATATGTGTAAGCAACCGGGTTTCCTCCGGGCCAAACCGGAGTGTTACTGTTTCCGTTATTGAATGCGTCGTTGTGTGTTACCACCACATTGCTCATGGCGGTGTTGGGAAAACTGCCGGCGAGCCAGGTATAGGTAAACCCGGTAACAATGTTGTTGCGGATGTTTACATTGCTGGCATTGCCATTTTCCTGGTTTGAGAAATCAATACAGGTGATGGGAGCGGCTCCTGTTTTAGCAACAAAGGTGTTGTTATAAATATTCATGCCGTTGATCTGTTCGTCATTCCCGTTTTCGCTCAGTACAATCACACCGGCTGCTGTGCCGGAGCCATTGCCATAATACAGGTTGGAAAAAAGATTATTGCGGATGGTGTTGTTGAGCAGGTAACTGAAACCGCCGGCAGGAGTGCCTCCGCCCGGGTTGGGGAATCCCCCGTCGTTATTAACGCTTCTCGTGTTAAACTGGACGCCGCTGGATACATTGTTCAGCACATTGTTCTCAATGAGCACATGCTCGGCCCGGAATTCCAGTACAATACCGCTTTCAAAATTGGTATTCACAGGCGTGCGGCCAACACTGTTGTGGTGTATCCAGGCGCCAAAGCTGTATGCTCCTTTGCGGGTGAAGTTCAGATCAATGCTTCCCTGGATGGTATTATTGCTGATCTCGAGTCCTTCCACATTGATCAGTTCAATGCAAAAATCCCAATCACCGTTCTGCCCCGGAAAGGTTCCTTTGTATGGCGCCTTGGTAAGGGTGTTGTTGTAGATCTTCACGCCTTTGAGCCAGCCATTGTTCCAGGGTTTGATGGGCCAGCCATTTGTAAAGTCAGGACGCTGGTTCTGCACCATGGTATTCCCATAGATCTCCATGCCCATTTGTGCACCAATGTTCAGCAAGCCGGTTCCGAAGCTGCCGTTGTTTTCAGCAGCGTTCAATACGGTGTTGTTGTAAAATTTATTGCCAACGGCGTAATGCCCGGGATCGTAGATGGGATCATCGGCATCATTGCCATCGAAGATCACCCCGCGGTTGATAAAATTAATGATCCTGCAGTCGAATACAGAAACATTACCCCGGCCGGTTACAAAAATGCCGATCCATGTTTTATAGTTAGTTGCATTTACATACTGCCCGTCGAAGGTTAATTTGGAAATGCCCTGGTTGCCGCTTACGTCATTGGGCGAATCAAGCGAAAGCAGGGTGGAAAACTGCCCCGTCATTTCTCCTTTGATGATCGAAAGTGAACTGCCTGCTCCTTCAATATTCACGCCTACGGCCAGGTAAGAGGTTTGTGTTTCGAGGTACGTACCGGGATTTACATGAATCGTATTTCCGGCTGCAGTTACCGTTTGTGTTGCTTTGCGGAGTGTTTTCCAGGGATTGCCGATGCTGCCATTACCGGTGGCATCATTGCCATTGGGATCGATATAATAGGTGGCGGCGGAACTGCTGCCCGATCCCAGCAGGATAAAAAAAACGGTCAATGTGTTCAAAACGGATACACGCATGTCTGTTAGAATTGCTTATTCAGGTAATAATGAATACCAATAAATTTTCGCAGGGACTATGTTTGTACTTGTGGAAACGGAGTAAGCGGTGACCGGGATCGTTGGCTTCCCCCGAAGGATCAACTCATATACCCGGATCGGGACCATACCCGAACAGGCAAATGCCATGCCACAGTTCTGTACCCCGTAAGCAGGAAGCGGGTTTATTGCTCGATCAGCTTGGCCACGCCAAAGGCAGCTGCAGCAGCCAGGGCGCCGATCAGTGTTACTTTTAATGCACCCCAGAGAGGGTTTACCCCGGTAACCTTGCTTTTGAAATATCCGAATATGAACAGGCAGATAAGGGTGGCAATCACAGAGATTTTTAAAGCTTCATAAGAATCAGAAATAAAAAAATAAGGGCTCAGGGGTATGATGCCCCCGAGGATATAGGAGATGCCGATGTTCAACGCACTTTTGGTTGCCCGTTTCGGGTCGGGCTTTTCAAGTCCCAGTTCGTACTTCATCATAAAATCAACCCAGCGGTCTTTGTCTTTGGCTATTTCTTCTGTTGCCTGTTCCTGCAGTGCTGGGCTCAGGCCTATATTGGCAAAAAATTCTTTGGTCTCTTCAATTTCCCGGTGCCGCAGGTTCTCCACTTCGTCGTATTCTCTTTTTAATTCGCTTTTGTAATGATCCTGTTCTGTTTTACCGGCGAGGTAGCCGCCCAGTCCCATGGCAATACTGCCCGCTGCTATTTCGGCGATGCCGGCGATGACTACAATACTGCTGCTGTCTACAGCGCCGCTGAGTCCGGCGGCCAATGCAAACGGAACGGTAAGCCCGTCGCTCATTCCGATCACCACATCCCGAAGCAGGTCAGAACTTTCGAGATGTGATTCAGTATGATCGTGGTGAAGATGCGTATCCATGGTTACTATTTTGCTGAAATGTTGTTATTCTTCAGGATGGTAAAAAATTGTTCTTCCTTTCCCTGTTCTTTCATTTTTTTATATGCATAAGCCAGGTTTGATTGTGCATCGGACCGGTAGGGGGAGTTATTTTTTACATAAAGGTTGTACGCCTTGCACATATTGTCCACGCCGTTTTCCATGTCATCAGTGTACAGGATGCCAATCCTTCCCATCCCGTAATATGCTTCTGCATCATGGGGAAAATAGTTCAGGAAATTTTTATACGCTTCAATGGCCTTTGCATATTCTTTCTTCATTTCATATACCACCGGGATGTTCTGCAACGGTGTTTTTCCACCCGGGGAAAGTTCGAGTGACTTATTGTATGCCTTTAGTGCATTGTCAAGGTCGCCGGTTCGACGGCTGCAGATGCCCACGTTATCCCATGCATAGGCAAAACGGGAATCGGCTTCCACGGCTTTTTTAAAATAGGGCAGGGCGCCGGCATAGTCTCCTTTGTTGAGGAGCTTTATTCCGTCATTGTATTGTTTGATGGCTTCGGGGTCGTTGGAATAGGAAGCTTCTGTTTCCTTCTCTTCGTTCGAGGTCATGAGCAAGCGCAAAGAGTCGCAGCTGTCGACAAGCCAGTCTTCAATTTCGCGGTAATACTTTTTGTATTCGGCTGAATTCTGATCGGAATTGATGGTGATGTTTTTTTCGCCCGACTTAAGCGATTCAAGCATCTTCATCGATAACTGGTACGTGGTGACTTCGCTGCTGATGCAATGGCGTACCAGCTGCAGTATTTTCGTACTGTCGCCCACCTTCCTTACCTGTAATACTGAATCGATGCAATGGCATGCTTCCCGGGAAGAGGATGACAGCAGTCTTTTGCTTGTTTCGGGCGCAATTTGATTGATCAGCTGCTTCGACGCTTCAGGCGACAGCGTGGTTGTTTTATTATCTTTTTGCGCCGAACAGGGCAGGGATGTACAGGCCAGCAGCAAGAAAAGTAAAATGAATTTAGACATCGATCCGTGTTTATAATTAAAAGATAGGATATTTTTTATAATGCCTGCAGGCTTTTCGCAATAATGTTCACGCATTCCATCACCTGTTCTTTATTGACCGGCAGGGGAGGTGCAAACCGTATCTTGTCGCCATGTGTGGGTTTGGCCAGCAGGCCGTTTTCTTTTAATGCCAGGCAAAGTTCCCAGGCCGCATCGGCATTGGGATGGCTGATGACGATGGCATTGAGTAAACCCCTTCCGCGTATGGCAGTAATATAGGGCGATTGAAGTTTTTCCAGTTCGCTGCGCAACAGGTTACCCATGGTTTCGGCATTGGCAGCCAGGTTTTCATCTTTCAACACCTGCAGGGCAGTAATGGCTACGGCGCAGGCCAGCGGGTTTCCACCATAGGTGCTTCCATGTTCACCGGGTTTAATGGTCATCATCACTTCATCATCGCTCAGTACAGCGCTTACCGGCATTGTTCCGCCGCTGAGGGCCTTGCCGAGCAATAATACATCGGGACGCACATTTTCATGATCGCAGGCCAGCATTTTACCGGTCCGGGCCAGGCCCGTTTGTATTTCATCAGCCATCATTAATACCCGGTATTCATCGCATAAAATGCGGATGCCTTTATAATATCCTTCATCCGGCACCACCACGCCGGCTTCTCCCTGGATGGGTTCAAACAGGAACGCACATACATTACGGTCCTGCAGCGCTCTTTCAAGCGCCGGAAGATCATTGAAAGGAATCTTTTCGAAACCGGAAATGAAAGGGCCAAAATCAGTAGTGGCCAACGGATCGTTGCTGAACGAGATCACCCCGGTTGTTCTTCCATGAAAATTATCGCTGCACACAATGATCTTTGCCTGGTTGGGTTCAATGCCTTTTACTTTATATCCCCAGTGCCTGGCCAGTTTGATGGCAGTTTCCACGGCTTCCACACCGGTGTTCATCGGCAGTACTTTGTCGTACCCGAAATAAGCGGTAATGTATTTTTCATATTCGCCCAGCAGGTTGTTGTGAAAAGCCCTTGATGTAAGGGTTAGTTTTTGTGCCTGTTCCACCAGGGATGCAATGATCCTGGGATGACAGTGCCCCTGGTTAACCGCAGAGTACCCGCTGAGGAAATCGTAATAACGTTTTCCATCCACGTCGTAAACGAATACTCCTTCACCACGTTCCAGTACAACGGGCAGCGGATGATAATTGTGAGCACCGTATTTTTCTTCCAGGGCTAAATAATGCTGGGTATTGGCGGATATGTTTACAGTAGAATTCATACACAATGTTTAAAAAGGAAAGAATAGGGAAACGAAGAACTGTCCCCCGGGAAAGGGGACCACAAAAATCTTATCCTCGATGATTAAGCAGGTCGAGGTTGCTGTGTAAGAATGACTGTATGGTAAACAGCGTGTTGATGGGCTTAAATTTTATGCAAGATAAAACTAATTTATGAGTTTAGTGAAATATCCGGGGCTGAATTGGTTGCTGACCGGCACTTTTTTATCAAACAAACCAAAGACAGTACTGCCGCTTCCGCTCATGGAAGCATATACAGCGCCCTGTTCATAGAGTTGATCCTTAATGGCTT
>DMRT01000308.1 GCA_003455235.1 Chitinophagaceae bacterium | reverse complement strand
AAGATCAAGCTGCCCGTTCACGTAGCCGATGATCCGCTGAAGAGCGTGGTACGGGGAACCGGTATTGCCCTGAAGCATTACGACCGGTATCCGTTCGTGATGAGATAATTTCCGTAAGTAAAGACGGTATATAAAGTAAAGGAGTAAATAAAGTAAACCAATGTCCGGCAGTCGTCAAATTTATTTACGTGCATACTTATTTACTTTGTATACTTTATAAACCTGGCCTGTGCGTAACATCTTCCTTTTCATCCGCCGCTATTTTCACCTGCTCCTCTTCCTGTCACTGCAGGGATTCAGCATTTACCTCATCATTCACTACAGCCGGTATCACAATTCGATTTTCAGCGGGATAACCAACGAAGTAACCGGTAAGGTAAACCAGCAGTTCAACCGGGTGGAATATTATTTTCAGTTAAAGAAAACCAACGATTCCCTGGTAAAGGCCAACGCAAAACTGTATAATAAACTGAAAGCCGATTTTGAGCTGCCCGACAGCACCATGCATGTATTCATCGATTCGCTGAAGACGGATTCACTGGAAGGATACCGCAAGTATACCTACTACCCGGCCAAAGTGGTGTATAATTCGGTGGCGGCACAGAATAATTTCATTGTGCTCAGCCGTGGTTCGGCACAAAACATACGCACCGGCATGGGTGTCATCGATCCCAATACCGGCGTGGTGGGTGTGGTAACCGATGTAAGCACCGATTATGCGGTGGTGATGAGCCTGCTGCACAAAGACAGTCATATCAGCGGCAAACTGCTGAAAGGCGGCGAAACAGGAACACTGAACTGGGATGGAAAAACACCCAACATCATTTCATTAAAGGATATTCCCAAAGGAGCCAAAGTGGCAAAGGGCGATACCGTTATCTCCAGCGGGTTCAGCACCAGCATTCCGAAAGGGATGATGATCGGCATCGTGGAAGAAGCGGTGCCCGATAAAGGCAGCAGCAACTTCCTGATTAAATTCAGGTCGGCCGCCAATTTTTACAACCTCGAGTATGTGTACATCATCGATAATAAACAGGCCGAAGGCATCAAAACCATTTTAGATAACGTGAAAAAGAAAACCCAGTAACCGGATGAATACCCTGGTAAAAAATATCATCCGTTTCGCCCTCTTCATACTGGTACAGGTATTTGTGCTGGATAAGATCCACCTGCACCAGATGGTTACACCTTATATATATTACCTGTTTATCCTGTGGCTTCCTTTCCGCATGAAGCGAAGCTGGCAGATGATCATTGCCTTTGCGTTGGGATTTACACTGGATAGTTTCCGTCATCACCCCGGCTTTCATGCGGCGGCCTGTGTGCTCATTGCCTATATCCGTCCTTTCCTGGTTAACCTGATGATTCCCCAGGAAGGAGCGGATACCAACTACGAAGAGCCCTCGTTCAAAAGCATGGGTGGATTTTTGCCCTATTTTATTTTTACCGGTGTGCTTACCCTTATTCACCACGGCTGGCTTTTTTTCCTGGAAGCCTGGCAGTTCGGGAACATCTGGTACTTTATTGTAAAAACTCTTTTGTCAACGGCAGTAAGTCTGCTGCTGATACTGATAACCGAATTGTTGTTTGCCCGTAAGCAGTCGTTCCGCACCAATACGGCGTAATGATTACTGAAACCCAACGAAAGAACTGAAAAAATAAACAGGTGTCCGTATTTAATCAATCAAGAAAGAATGTGATCATGCTGGTGTTCATCGGCATGTTCGTGGTTATTCTTTTACAGCTGATGAACCTGCAGCTGTTCTCCAGCAAATACCGTATCCAGGCCGATGACCAGGGAACCTTCCGTAAAGTGATCTATCCCGACCGCGGTATTGTGTTCGACAGAACCGGCAAAGCCATCCTGCAGAACACAGTTATTTACGACCTCATGGTAACGCCCGGTAAAATCAAGGGAACGGACACGGCCACCTTGTGCAATATCCTGGGAATTGATACGGCCGAGTTTCACAAACGCATTATCACGGCCATCATAAAAAACAAAGCCTACCGGGCATCTATCTTTGAACCCCTGCTTACCAATGAGAAGATGGCCAAGCTCAACGAGATCATGTATAAGCTGGCCCCGGGCTATTACCTGCAGCAGCGCTCGGTAAGAGATTACCCCTTTGACGCCGGGGGCAATATTTTCGGTTACCTGGGTGAAGTGGATTCCAATGTATTAAAGAATCCGCAATACCAGGGATACGTGATGGGCGATTACATCGGCAAGGCCGGGCTGGAACGTACTTATGAAAAAGTGCTGATGGGCCAGCGGGGTATTGAGTTCTGGAAACGGGACAAATTCAACCGCCTCACCGACCGGCTGGAGAACGGTAAGTTCGACACAGCAGCTGTGGCCGGGCAGAATATGTATACGTCCATCGACATCGAACTGCAGGCACTTGGTGAAAAGCTGATGGAAAACAAACTTGGTTCCATAGTGGCCGTTGATCCAAAAACAGGGGGCATACTATGCATGGTGAGCAGCCCCACCTACAAACCCAAACTGCTTACCGGCGCCGAACGAAAAAAACATTTTGCTGAATTATTATTAAGTCCGGCACGGCCTTTATACAACCGTTCGGTGAGTGCGATCTATTCACCGGGTTCTACATTTAAAACATTACAGGCACTCATCGGCCTGCACGAAGGAGTAATCACTACCGACTTCCGTGTTTCGTGTGGCGGTGCATTCTATGGTTGCGGTGGTGGCAAACCCATGCGTTGTCTTGACGTGGGTACATTCGACCTGCGCAATGCCATCCGTATCTCCGACAATACCTATTTCGCTACTGTGATGCAGCGGGTAATCACCAATTCCCGGTATCCGAGCCAGGACAGCGCCTTGTCTAAATGGGATCAGTATATGCATGCGTTCGGGCTGGGCCATCGCCTTGGTATTGATGTTCCTTCCGAAAATCCCGGGCTCATTCCTTCTCCCAAACTGTATAATAAAACCTATGGTGAAGGTCATTGGAATTACTGTACATACCGTTCCGTAAGCATCGGACAGGGTGAAGTAAACGTAACACCCATACAGGTGGCAAACGAAATGGCTTACATTGCCAACAAGGGCTGGTATAAAATTCCGCACCTCGTGGATTCCATCGAAGGCGGTGATACCTATGGAATGCTGACTAAGTATAAAGAAAAACACAGCGCTGTTGATATTCCCGACAGTGTGTTTGAAGTGGTGCATGATGGTATGCAGGCCGTGGTGGATGGTGGTACCGGCGCCGGTGCACGGGTAGACGGCATCACCATCTGCGGCAAAACCGGCACCGTGGAGAACTACTATAAAGGAGTGAAGCAACCCAACCATGCTTTCTTCTGCGGATTTGCGCCAAGGGATAACCCGAAGATCGCCATCATGTGTGTGGTGGAAAACAGCGGACGCTTTGGCGGTACCTATGCAGCACCCATTGTGGGATTGATGATTGAAAAATACCTGAAAGATACCATCGCGGCGAACAGGCAGGCCGTGGTCGATAAATTTGCCGGCCTTAACCTGATTCCACCCAGGGTGTACAGCGAAATGCGGACCCTGGATTCGCTGCTGCATAAGAAAGATTCTGCATACCTGCTTGCAAAAGGATACATCAGGCTTATCAAAGACACAATGGAAGTGGATGCCGGCGACGAAGAGGAAGCGCTTGACCAGATCAAGACCGAAAAAGACACACCAAAGAAAAGCAGTCAGCCCGTAAAGGACAGCGGCGATAAACGGGTAATCATAAAAACAGAGGCCATACTGCCGAACGAAAAAAAGAAACCGGAATTAAAAGACACAGTAAATAACAACCCGTAAGTAGTGAGACCTTAATCGTGAGTTACTTCAGGTATTCCCGATTTACGCCTCTCCATTCACGGTTCACCGTATGTATCAACGGAACCCTGCCATATCAAAAGGAATCGACTGGGTGATGGTTTGGCTGTATGCCATCCTTGTTACCATCGGTATCCTCTGTATTTTTTCGGTGGAATACCGGAGCACGGACAACGTGGTACAGACCTTCATCGGGTTTAAAAAAAATTACAGCAAGCAGTTTTATTTTTTTGGCGCCTGCCTTCTGCTGGCCGTTTTCATCCTGCTTACCGACAGTAAACTGTTTACGGCCACGTCTAATCTTTCATACCTGGTGGGCATCCTGCTGATACTGGCCACGTTTGTGGTGGGTAAGGAGATTAAAGGTTCCCGCAGCTGGATACCACTTGGCTTTATGAACCTGCAGCCGGTGGAATTGTGCAAGATATTTACGGCGCTGGCCCTGTCTAAATATCTGTCGCAGCAGGAAACAGATTTCAAGAAACCAAAGGCGCAGCTCATTGCAGCTGCCATTGCTTTTACCCCGGCGGTGTTCTCCATCCTGCAGGGGGAAACCGGGCTGGCCCTCGTATATTTTTCATTTCTTATTCCCATGTACCGGGAAGGGTTGCCGCCGGGTTACCTCATTGCCGGTACTTCGGTAGCCGTGTTGCTGGTGGTCACCCTCTTGTTTGAGGGATGGGAACTCATCATCGGGTTCTCCGTGATTGCTGCCATCCTGGTATATGTATACTGGCGTAAGATAAAACGGAATTTTGCGGTGCTGCTGTTCATCCTGCTGGGCTGGGCCTGCTGCGTGGGTTTTGTGCAGTTTGTGGTACCCTTTATTTTCAAGCATGTGCTGAAAGGATACCAGGCCGAGCGCATTTTCAGCATGGTGGGTAAAACCAATCCATATGCCGACAGCAAGACAGTACAGCTGACAGTAGTGGATGAAAAAACAAAAAAGAAAGAGAAAGAAGCGCAGGATTATAATGTGAAACAATCCAAGATTGCCATTGGTTCCGGCGGCTTTGCCGGCAAAGGATTTTTAAAGGGTACGCAAACGCAGGGCGATTTTGTACCCGAGCAACATACTGATTTTATCTTTACTTCCGTAGGCGAGAACTTCGGTTTCTGGGGAAGCGGCCTGCTGATGCTCATTTATCTTTTCCTGCTGCTGCGGATCATCCGCATTGCCGAGCGTCAGCGAAGTACTTTCAGCCGGGTGTATGCGTATTCGGTGGCCGGCATCATTTTCTTCCACGTATCGGTGAACATCTGTGTTACCATTGGCCTGGCGCCCGTTATCGGCATTACGCTGCCTTTGATGAGTTATGGCGGTTCTTCCTTACTTACATTTACCATTCTTCTTTTTATTTTGATAAAACTGGATGCCGACCGGCAGATGGTGCTGAGGTAGCCCGGGTTAAATCATGGCAAGGTTTAAGACCTTTAAGAGTTAATTTTGCGGCATGAAGATCATTCCGCTGAGTGAAGGAGCATTTACCATCGATGGTACCAAAAAATTTGTTCCATTTGATACAGGTAAAGACGACCTGCAGCAACGCCCCGTCGGCAGTTTACTGGTAGAGATACAACCCTTTGCTGTTATTACTTCAAAAGATATTATTGTAATTGATACCGGACTAGGATTCTCTACGCCAGATGGTACCTTGCAGATACACCAGAACCTGCTCAACAACGGCATTGGCCCTATGGAAGTAACCAAGGTCCTGCTGAGCCACCTGCATAAAGATCATGCCGGCGGCATATATAAAGAAGATGATCAGCTGAAACAGAAATTCCTGAGCTTCCCCAATGCCACGTATTACGTACAGAAAGCCGAGTTGGAGTTTGCACTGAAAAAAGGTTCACCGTCATTCCGGGTTTCAGATTTTGATGGCATGCAGCATTCCGACCAGGTGGTATTGCTGGAAGGAGGCGGGGTGCTTGATGGCTATATCACCTATCATGTCAGCGGGGCTCATTCACCGCATCACCAGGTATTCTGGATCGAAGATAGTGGACAGAAAGTTTTTTTTGGTGGCGACGTGGCTCCGCAGTTACAGCAGATGAAGAGCCGGTTCATTGCCAAATACGATTACGATGGCCGGAAATGCATGGAGTTACGGCAGGCGTGGTGGAAGCAGGGTGAAGAAGGGAAGTGGACGTTTTTATTTTACCACGATATTAAAACGCCGGTTTATTCTTTCGTTTAAAGGTAAAAATTGTTTCGCGGCCGATAAACGACAGTCCTTAAAGATATACACACTTCTATGAGAAAGGCCGTTACATTGTAACGGCCTTTCTCATTATAAACAGTTGGTTGGTCTTTTAACGTATCCTGTGCAGGTAATCGTTGTTCATGAATTGTTTCTGGATATCTTTCAGGTCTCTCAGGATGCTGGCATCCACCAGTACGCCGCCGGTTTCCAGTACAAAACCGCCGATCAGTTCATTTTTGATCTGTGTATCCACTTCAAATGTTTGTCCGGGCTGTGCCGCTGCTTTCACATTCGTCATAATGGTTTCCTTCATCTCATCCGAAATGGGAGCCGCAGTGGTGATCTTTACCTTGTGAATATTCCGGATGGCATTGAATTGGTCGACATACGTGGCCGCAATTTCCGGCAGGTTGCTTTCCCTTGCTTTGATCACCAGTAGCTTAATGAAGGCGCCGGTGATGTTTCCCACCTTTCCCCCGGTAATGGAAGTCAGGATCTTTTCTTTGGTGGAAGGCTTTACAATCGGGCTGCGCAGCAGGCTCACAAAGTCGGGATTGCTTTTGCAGATCGACAGGATCCATTTCATATCGGCACAAACCGTGTCCACCTGGTTCTGTTCGGTGGCCAGGTCGAGTAAACTCTTTGCGTATCTGCCGGCTAAACGTGGATTGTTCATTATATCAATTTGGTGATTTGGAAATTTGAAGATTTGATGATTGGAGTCTGCTCAATTGAACACATTACCAAATCACCAAATTATCAAATCAATTTAATTTTACTTCAGCCGCCAGGGTTTTAATGTAGTTCTCCTGTTCTGATTTATTGCTCAGTTCCTTTCTTAATACTTTTTCACTTACTTCCAGTACAAGGCTTCCCACCTGGTTTTTGATTTCGGTAAGGGCGGCCATTTTCTGGTTGTTGATGGAAGCCTGTGCATCGGCGAGGATCTTGGCAGCCTGGGCTTTTGCTTCTTCCCGGGCGTCGTTGATCATTTTGTCTTTTGTTTCTTTTGCTTCTTTGAGCATGGTGGCCCTTTCTTCCCGGGCTTTGGCCAGGATGGCTTCGTTGTCGTTCTTCATCTGGGCCATTTCCAGCTTGATCTTTTCAGCGGTAGCCAATGAATCAGCAATGGTTTTTTCCCTTTTCTCCAGTCCGCCGATGATGGCAGGCCATGCGAATTTCTTCAGCAGGAAGAAAACGATCAGGAAGGCTAACAGTGTCCAGACGATAAGGCCTAAGGCCGGTGTGAGTAATTGCATAAAGCTGTTTTATTAAATTCAGTTGTGTTATTTGTTGTTCGCTCCCCGGCTTCGCTCAGTATTTGTGCGGGGTGAAAAATACTGCATCCTCCGCCCTGTGCTTTGGATGCAGTAAAGTGATTAAAGCACCATGGCTAAGAAACCAATGATGATCGCAAACAGCGCCGCTCCTTCTACCAGGGCGGCAGTAAGGATCATGTTGCTGCGGATGTCATTGATGGCTTCTGGCTGGCGTGCAATGGATTCCAAAGCACCTTTACCGATCTGACCGATACCTACACCGGCTCCGATCGCTCCCAGGCCGGCGCCGATTGCACCACCTGCGTTTGCCATTTCTGCTAATAAGTGAAAATTCATAATTGTGAATTTATGTTGGTTAAAAAAACGCTTGTTATTAATGGGCGGCGGCGTGTGCATGATCTGCATGATCGTCGTGTGCACCTTCAATGGCCTGCCCGATGAATACGCCTGTTAATATGGTAAAGATGAAGGCCTGCAGAAATGCCACCAGCACCTCGATAAAATAAATGAAAATGGTAAAGGCAATGGAGAAAGGTGAAAATCCCCAGCCAATGTACTGGTTCAATGCCGCCATGATGAAGATGAGCGATATCAAACAGATAATAAGGATGTGACCGGCCACCATGTTGGCAAACAACCTGATCATAAGTGCGAAGGGCTTGGTGAAGATTCCCAATACTTCCACCGGAACCAGGATCACTTTAACCCAGCCTGGTACACCCGGCGGATTGAAAATATGGCCCCAGTAATGTTTGTTGCTGCTTGCCAGGATCACCACGAAGGAAATCATGGACAAAACAAAGGTGAAGGCGATGTTACCGGTTACATTCGCTGTTCCGGGAATGAGGCCTACAATATTATTGATCAGGATGAATAAGAAAACGGTGAGCAGGTAAGGCAGGTATTTGCTGCTTTTGGCACCCAGGTTTGGTTTGGCAATTTCGTCGTTCACAAAGTTTACAATGGTTTCCATGGTGTTCTGCATGCCCTTGGGTGCCGAAGTAATACCTACCCCGGTACCATACCGCTTAGCCACTTTAATGAGGATGAAAACCAGCAGCGTAAGCGCCAGCAGCATCTGAACTACGTTCCGGGTAGGCGAAAAATCGTATACTTTAACAGCCTGGTCTATTTCTCCGGCTTCATTAACAGCTACAATGTGGCCTGCAGCGTATTTGTTACGGTCCAGCTTCAGTTCGTCGATCTTTTCATTGGTCAGCAGTCCAAAACCTTCGTGGTTATGTTCGCCATGGTGAAAAGCGGATGACATAAAAACCGAAATGCCTTTCTCTTTGGTGTACAGGATAACGGGCAGGGGAATGGTGGCGTGGTGTTGGTGACCATCCGACCCTTTCCAGGAAAAAAAGTGGAATTCATGGGCGTCCATAATGTGACCAAAGATTACCTCGTTGGCATCAAAAATCTTCTCTTTTTTGGCGGGTTGTTCAGCTGGTGCCGGGTGATCGTCGTGCTGGGCGTTTGCAGGCTGTGAAAAAACCAGTATTCCGAGGCTGAAAACCGCTGCCAGTAATGCTTTGATGCTCTTAGATCTCATGAGTGCCCTTAATTTTGGCGCAAAGATAAGGGGGGAGGGGGGAAATATGAAATTAAGGCCCAAAAATGTGGCAATTAGTCAATTTGATGATTTGGTAATTTGCTGATTAGCCGGTGAGAGGTATTCCGAGACTAAAATCTGTCTTTAGCCGGGGAAATCACCAAATTGGCACATCATTAAATCGGTATTTCCTGTTTCTTAAACTGCATTTTGTGCAGCTGGTAGTAAAATCCGCCCTTTTCCAGCAGTTCTTCGTGGGTACCCATTTCCTTTATTTCGCCCTTGTCGAGCACAATGATCTTATTGGCCTTACGGATGGTCGACAGGCGGTGGGCTATCACAATAGAGCTGCGGTTGGCGATCAGTTTTTCAATGGCATGCTGGATCAGGGCCTCGCTTTCGGTATCCACCGATGAAGTGGCTTCGTCAAGGATCAGGATGGCCGGATCGTATAACAGGGCCCTCACAAAGGAAAGCAGTTGCCGCTGCCCCAGCGAGAGGGTGGCTCCCCGCTCCATAACATTATAATTATACCCCCCCGGGAGCTGCATGATAAAGTCGTGAATACCGATGAGCCTGGCCGCTCTTTCCACGTCTTCCTGCCTGATGGCCGGGTTGCGGAGGGTTACATTGTCGGCCACGGTGCCGCTGAACAGGAACACATCCTGCAGCACTACCGCAATCTTCGCCCGCAACTCATCCAGGTGAAAGTCCTCGATATTGCTGTCATCGATCTTTATTTCCCCTTTTTTAATCGGGTAGAGCCTGTTCAACAGGCTGATGATGGACGTTTTTCCGCTGCCGGTATGCCCCACAATGGCCAATGTTTCGCCGGCATTGAGCGAAAAAGAAATGTCTTTCAATACATAATTATCATCGTTGTAAGCAAACCACACTTTGTCAAACTCCACTTTTCCCTTCATATTTTTTGTTGACCTGATGCCCTCGTTGATGGCGGTATCATCATTGTCCAGCACTTTAAACACCCGCTCGCTGGCGATCATGCCCATCTGAAGCACATTGAATTTATCGGCAATCACCCGCAGCGGGCGGAATAGTAAGTTCAGGCAAAGGATGAAGGCTGTGATCACCCCGGCAATCTTATCGGCCCTGCCGGTGATGAACCCGGTTGCGTTTTCTGACTGGCTGATCTGTTCAGCATCATGCGCCGCCCACCATACAAGCAGGCCGATGGATAAGGCCATCACCAGTTCCACCACCGGGAAGAAAACCGAGTAAGCGAATATGGCCTTGATGTTGGCATTCCTGTGTTCTTTGTTGATGCTGTTGAATTTGCCGAACTCTCTTTTCTCCGCCGCAAAAGCCTGCACAATAGACATGCCGGTGATGTGTTCCTGTACAAAGGCATTCAGACTGGCAACAGCATTCCGTACCCGGATAAAGGATTTGTTTACACTTTCTTTAAAAAAGTAGGTGGCAATAATAAGAATCGGGAAAGGTGCCAGGCAAACCAGCGTCAGTTTCCAGTCAACCGAAAACATGTAAGCCAGCACAGAAAAGATGGCCAGCAGGTCGGCAATGATGGGAATGAGTCCATCACTGAAAATGTCGTTGATGGATTCAATGTCGTTGATGGTACGGGTAGTGAGCGTGCCGATGGGTGTTTTGTCGTACTGCGACAGGTTCAGGTTCAGAATTTTCCGGTAGGTGCTCACCCGCATGTCTTTCACCACGCTTTGCCCCAGGGAAGCCGTAAGAAAAGTAAAAGAGAAGCGGAAAACCGTTTCCAGCAGCAGCAATGCAATTTGTATGATGGTGATCTCAATGATAAAACCATCGGGACTATTGATGAAATGCGAAGAGGTGTTTCCTTTTATGCCGTTGTTGATGGTGAGTTGTATCAGCCAGGGGCGGATGGGTGAGATGACAGCCAGCACGATGGCCAGTATCAGCGAGCCATAGAATTTATTTTTATAAGGAGCTGCAAAACGGAATACCCGGCGGAGTAGTGAAAAATTGAAGATCCTCTTTTTAGCAGCGGGCGTCTCACTCATGATACAAAAATACGGGAGTTTGCAGGCGTATGCGGTCACCATTCATAAAAAACAGGCCGCCCAAACCTGCTTATTGTTCCTGTACCAGGTTGTTGTAGCCTTTCAGGAAAATAGCGCCCAGGTTTTTGTAAGGCGGAATATAATCTTCCCAGCTTTCCCTTACGGATTTGTTGGGATCGGTCGAGAACTGTTTGGTCAGGCTGGCCCACATATTCTTCCACACCAGTTTGCTTCCGGATTCAAAGGTTTGATTGAGGTAGTTGAGTATGGGGCGGTTGATATCGCCGGTACCGATCTCCTTGGTGGAAATAATGTGTGCATCGGGGTTGATGTCAATGATGTCGTTCAGGTTTTTGTACCCGCCGCAGGAACCCAGCATCACAATTTTAGCATTGCCCGCCATCCGCCTGATGGTACGGGGCAGCCAGTAACTGTGCCCGCGGTGAACCACCACGGTGGGCAGCATATTGTTTTCGGCCAGGTAATCATTCAGGTGAACCTGTGCACTGTCGTCGAGGTTGGCATCGTTGTCGAGCGGCCGGTT
>DMRT01000279.1 GCA_003455235.1 Chitinophagaceae bacterium | reverse complement strand
AGGCTTTCAATGACGGTCCAGCTGAGCCCGGCTTCTTCGATCATTTTTTTTCTTTTACTGATCTCTTCCACCGTCCACACATCACCCACGGCAATATGATGCAATGCTGTTACCACGCCTGTGCACCCTGCCTGGCGGATGTGCTGCAGGCTCACTGCATCGTGGGGGCCGTACCAGCGCATGGTTTGTTCCATCATCATCGGAATGTCATTTATTATTGTAGTCCTGCACTATATTCAGTGAACGCAGATTTTTTATATACCCGGCATCAAACAAGGTTGGGAAATCGATCTTCCCGCTTTGTACAATCCAGCTGTCGGCATCCGTAAGGTTCCAAACGGTTAATCCCCACCGCTGTGCTGCCGGTACATTTCTGAAATACGACTCGGCAATATACCTGAACTTCTGTGCCTGCTGATCGTACAATGCCGTGGTGGGGGTAAACGGGCTGGCGCTGGAGGGGTTGATGCGTACGTCTATTTCAGACACATGCACCAACAGCCCGGTGGCTGCCAGTTTCTGAAACATATTATCAATGCCTGCATTACTGGTGTTGATATTGATATGCATCTGGGTACCCACACCGTGTATGGGAACCGACGCCGCTTTCAGTTCATTGATGATCTTGATTACCGAATCCAGTTTGCGGCTGTCATACTCGAGGTTGTAATCGTTGATGAATAATTTTGCTGCCGGATCTGCCGCATTGGCCCAGCGGAAGGCATCGGCAATGTAATTTCTGCCCAGCTGATCGGCCCAATAAAATACATCGCTTCCTGCCGGCGAGTTGGCGCTGGTACGCAGGTCGCCGGTTCCATCCACCACCACTTCATTCGCCACATCCCAGCCGGTTACTTTTGTTTTATACCGGGTAACCATGGTGGTAATCCAGTTCTGCAAGGCACTGTTTACCTGTGCGGCGCCGGAGAGTGAACGGAGATAAGTACCGTTGTTGTTCTGGTGCCATGCCAGCACGTGCCCGAAAACACTCAGCCCGTTGGCCTGGGCAAGGTTCACAAAATCATCGGTCCGGGAAAACTCATACGTACCATCGTTCTTTACATTGGCACCATGTTTCATTTGGTACTCGGCTGTAACCCGGTCGAACTGCGTTTTGATAAGTCCCGAATAACTCAGGTTGTTTTTAAAGAGGTCATAACTGATACCGACGCCTACCGGCGGTGTGGCCAGGTTTTTCAGAATAACCGTTGTGGTTCCTCCACCACCACCTCCCCCGGTGCCCCCACCACCTGTTGAGGTACCACCCGATTTACTGCAGGCAGAAAACGATACAAGGGCCAGCAAAACAACTAAATTGTACCATTGCATTCTTATAATCATCACAGGTTGATCTTTTGATTGGCGGCAGCAGCCGTTTATTTATTTAGGGTCAGTTTAGTATTGTCTGTTTTGTCAGAAGCCGTTCCCACCATAATAGTGAAATCTCCGGGTTCTGCAATCCATTTCATGTTTACATCATAGAAAGAAAGCATCTCTTTGTTGATGGAAAAGCTTACGGTTTGCGACTGACCCGGGTCGAGCCATATTTTTTTAAACCCCCTCAGTTCTTTCACCGGCCGGGTAACAGAAGAATAGTCATCACGTATATATAATTGCACCACCTCGGCGCCCTTCCGGCTTCCGGTGTTCTTTACGTCCACGCTTACCGTTACCGTTCCATCCATTTTCATTTGTGCGGAAGACAGTTTCAGGTTGCTGTACCCGAATGTGGTATAGCTGAGGCCGTGGCCAAAAGCAAACAGGGGACTGACTGTAAAACCAAGATTGTATCCCCTGCGTGCAGATGGCTTATAATTATAATAGGCGGGAATATGCCCGGTTGTTCTTGGAAACGAGATCGGCAGCTTGCCGCCGGGATTTATTTCGCCGAAGAGCGCATCTGCCATGGCATAACCGCCTTCCTGGCCCAGGTACCAGCACTGCATTACGGCAGGTACCGCTTTTACCAGGTCGCCGATGCTTAATGGCGGGCCACTGTTTACAAATGCACAGGTTGGTTTTCCAAGTGATGTAATTTCTTTGATCAGTTCTTTCTGCCCGTTCAGCAATTCCAGCGAGGGAAGATCTCCGAGGTGTTCGGTTCCCCAGCCTTCGCGGCTCATGCTTTCGTTGCCGCCCACAAACAGTACCACCACATCTGCCTGCTTTGCCACTTCCACAGCTTCGGCAATCTTTGCTTTTACATCGCCGTTATCGGCCAGGTTGATGGTGTCGGCAAACCAGTTGTTCTTGTCCGTAAGCTTTACGCCTTCTGCATACAATACTCTTATGCTGCTGCCATATCTTTCTTTGAGGGCCTGCAGCGGGGAAATGCAAACCCGTGGCTTGCTTGAATAACCGCCCAGCAAACATTTATCGGCATTGGGCCCGATCAGTGCAATCGTTTTTACTTTGTTTTTATCCAGCGGTAAAAAATTATTATCGTTTTTCAGCAACACCATGGCTTCCTGCGCTGCTTTATATGCCACGGCTCTTTTTTGTGTACTGCCTACAATTTCTTCGGCCTTATCCGGGTCAACATAAGGATCATCAAACAAACCCAGTCTGAACTTGGCAATGAGTATTCTGGTTACTGCCGCATCCAGTTCAGCCATGCTGATCTTTCCTGCATTCACGTATTTTTTGAGATTTACAAATCCATCCGGGTCCGGTGTTTCCAGGTCGATGCCGGCTTTGAAGGCCAGGTAGCCGGCTTCATCATAGGAAGGAGTTACTTTATGCAGGGTGCTTACATCCCTTATGGCAAAGTAGTCAGACACCACCACCCCGTTAAATCCCCATTCCTTCCGCAGGATATCGGTAAGCAGGTGTTTGTTGATGTGTGCCGGCAATCCCCACAGTTCATTATATGTGGCCATCACGTTCATGGCTTTGCCTTCCTGCACGGCTGCTTTAAAGGATGGAAAGAAAACCTCTCTTGCCGTGCGTTCATCGATATTGCTGGGCGATACATTAATGCCGCCTTCACTTTGTCCATGTATGCCGAAATGTTTCAGCGTGGTGGCCACGTGTTTTTTATCGAGGTATGCCTCGTTGCCCTGGTATGCTTTTATCTGTGCCACGGCCAGGCGGGATACCAGGTAAGGGTCTTCGCCCATGGTTTCTTCTGTACGCCCCCAGCGTGGATCACGGGTAATGTCCACCACCGGTGCCAGTACATGATGACCTCCTCTTGCCCTTACTTCTTCAGCCACATTGGAAAATATTTCTGTCATCAGGTTTTCATTCCAGGTGCTGGCCAGCCCAATGGGAATGGGGAAGTTGGTGGCATCCTGTGTTTGCTGCCCGTGCAGGGATTCTTCATGCGTCATTACCGGAATGCCCAGCCGGGTATTTTCCACAAAATATTTCTGTATCCTGTTGTACAGCTGCGCTGCCTGTTTAGGATGATAACCGGAAATGTTGGGCCCGGCATTTTCATTCAACCGGCCCAGTTCGCCCAGCCCGTTTTTCAAAGCGTCTTTTGCTTTGGCTTCATCAAAGTCGCCGGCTGCATTCAGTATCCTCGATTTCTGTATCCAGAGGCATTGGGTCTGCATCACTTTTTCATCCAGCGTCATCAGGCTTAATAAATTTTTTGCCCTTGCTTCGGGAGAAAGTTTTTTGTTTTTATACGCCGGCGTTTGCGCCTGTACAAAAACAAAAGAAACAACACAGCAAACCAGTAAACAGGATCTCAATAATTTCATACTACATGTTTATTTTGCTATTCCCAGCGGAGAAAAATAAATAAATACCGACACGATGATGGCTACCACAACCAGCGAAAGGATTACATCCTTCGAATTCCAGCTGGCCCGGCTGGCCGCCCTGTCTTCGGCCACGGTGGTGGCGAAGGTGAGACCACGTATCTGCTCTTCGGCCGGTTTGGGTGTAAGCAGGCTTACCACCACCATTACCACTACCGAGAACAGGAAAAGGTAAATACAGAAATACAGGAAGTTGATGGTGGCAAAATCGTACAACACCCCGCTGAGGTCTTTTTTAAACAGTTCGAGTGTGAGTTTGATAAGTCCCAATACAAAGCCCGCCACCATGGCAGAGTAGGCTCCTTTTGCATTGAGGCGTTTGAAGAATACGCCCAGCAGGAACACCGCTGCAATCGGCGGTGCCAGGTACGACTGCACGCTTTGCAGGTATTCGTATAAGGTGTTGGAAATTCTTCCCATCAATGGGATCCATACCATGCCGAGCAGTACCACCACGCCGGTGGCGATGCGGCCTACTTTCACCAGTTCTTTATTATCCGCTTCGGGTTTCATCTTCTGGTAAATATCCATGGTGAACAAGGTAGAGCAGGCATTGTATACCGATGCCAGCGACGCCATCAGGGCAGCCAGCAATCCACCGGCCAGTAATCCCCGTAATCCCATCGGCATGATCTGTTCCACCATGGCCGGAAATGCGGCGTTGTAATCGGTTTGTCCGTCGGCATTCAGCGGCAACTGCAGTTCGCCCCGCTGGTGAAGCACAAAAGCGATGAGGCCCGGAATGAGGAAGATAAAGAATGGCAGCAGTTTCAGGTAGGCGGCAAAGATGGTTCCCCTTCTTGCTTCCTGTTCATTTTTACCGGCCAGGCATCTCTGCACAATGTGCTGATCGGTACACCAGTACCAGATACCTACAATGGGCGAGGCAAACAAAATACCCAGCCAGGGAAAATCAGGGTCGCTGAGCGGACGGAACATATTCAGTTTCTCCGGTGGAATGGCGGCGATCATGCCCTTCCATCCACCTACTTTATCAAGGCCTATATATAATAATACCGCCGAACCGATCAGCAACACAAATGCCTGGATGGCTTCGGTGTACATAACGGCGTGCAGGCCGCCGAACACGGTGTACACACCCGTTACCACCACCAGGATGATGGCACCGGTCCAGAAATCAACGCCCAGTATCTGGTTAAACACCAGGGCGCCGGCGAAAATGGTTACCGATGCTTTGGCAATTACATAACTCAGCAGCTGGATGATGGATAATAGCCGTCTTGCTTTTGCATTGAATCTTTTTTCCAGGAACTCGGGCATGGTGTATACATTGCTGCGCATATAGAATGGCACAAACACCCAGCCCAGTATCAGTACGATCCAGGAATGCAGTTCATAGTGACCCATGGGTGTTCCCTTTTGTGCAGCTACTCCGGCCAGCCCTACAATATGTTCCGAACCTACATTGGATGCGAGGATAGAAGCCCCGATCACCCACCAGCCGAGATTGCGGTTGGCAAGGAAATAATCGGTGGGCGAATCTTTGCTTTTGCGGATCGACCAGATGGAGATACCTGCAATGATGAGCATGTACAGGATCAGAAAGATCCAATCAATTGTTCCAAGTAGGTTCATACAAGTTGGTTTTAGTTATGAGTCGTTATTAGATAAACCGGTTGATGATGTTTTCCATGTACTCCTGCCTTCCGCTGCGAATAGCCGGCTCGCCGTTTTCCACTGCGTAGGCCCGCAGGTCTTCGAGTGATAATCTGCCGGCTTCGTATTCTTTTCCTTTGCCACTGTTGAAGGAAGCATAGCGTTCGGCTCTTATTTTCTTATAGTCGGATTGCTGCAGGATGTTATCAGCAATGATCAGTGCACGGGCAAATGAATCCATGCCGCCGATGTGTGCATGAAACAGGTCTTCCATATCGGTGGAGTTGCGACGGATCTTCGCATCGAAGTTAATGCCGCCGCCGTTGAAGCCGCCTGCTTCTAAAATAACCAGCATGGCTTCGGTGAGTTCATTGATGTTGTTCGGAAACTGGTCGGTATCCCACCCGTTCTGGTAATCGCCCCGGTTGGCGTCCATGCTGCCGAGCAGACCGGCATCGGCCGCCACCTGCAGTTCGTGCTGGAAGGTATGCCCGGCCAGCGTGGCGTGGTTCACTTCAATGTTCAGGCTGAAATCATTCAGCAGGTCGTATTGACGCAGGAAGCCGATCACGGTTTCACAATCGTAATCGTATTGATGCTTGGATGGCTCACAGGGTTTTGGTTCGATGAAGAATTTTCCTTTGAAGCCGTTCTTTCTTGCATAGTCTTTGGCGGTATGAAGGAATCGGGCAAAATGTTCTTTCTCCCGTTTCATGTTGGTGTTGAGCAGGCTCATGTATCCTTCCCGCCCGCCCCAGAAAACATAATTCTCCCCGC
The DNA here is from genome assembly GCA_003455235.1 of Chitinophagaceae bacterium. Taxonomy (GTDB): domain Bacteria; phylum Bacteroidota; class Bacteroidia; order Chitinophagales; family Chitinophagaceae; genus Ferruginibacter. The sequence continues at coordinate 1,998 of DMRT01000279.1, read as the reverse complement.
CCAGGGCGATGGTTGCATCCAGTGCCGCCTTCACCTGTGCACCGGCATGCGCCAGCACGTGAAAGTCGGGGTTGGTGGCAGCGCCGTTCATGTACCGCCTGTTGGAGAACAGGTTGGCGGTACCCCATAATAATTTTACACCGCTGGCGTCCTGTTTTTCTTTCAGGTAAGCCGTGATGGCTTGCAAGCGTTTTTCATTACCGGCCACATCGTTGGTGTACTCTACGGCATCTACATCATGGAAACAATAAAAAGGCAATCCCAGTTTGGTGATGAATTCAAAAGCAGCATCTGCTTTGTCCTTTGCCTTTTCCACGGCATCGGTTTTTTTATCCCAGGGAAAAATATGCGTGGGTTCGCCAAAGGGATCGGCGCCGCTGCCCACAAAAGAATGCCAGTAGGCACAGGCAAAGCGTAAATGGTCCTTCATGGATTTCCCGGCCACCAGTTTGTTTTCGTCATACCAGCGGAATGCAAGCGGGTTGTCTGTTCCGGTTCCTTCGTATTTGATCTGCGGAATACCTTTAAAAAATTCGTTTTGTCCGGTTACAATCTTCATCTTCTCGTTTTTTGGTTAAGCTAATTTGATTAATTCATTTTCCATACTGCCCAGCTTTTCGTGTAAGAACTCTTTCCAGTTTTGATAAAGTTCTTCATAGGTATTATTATTCGCCGGCTCAACGGAGCCGGTTGGTTTACGTTTACTGAATGCTTCGGTGGTGTTTTTAAAAATACCGGCGCCGATGCCGGCACCGACGGCTGCACCATAACTGCCATCGCCTTCATAAAATTCCACGGGCACCCGGTGCTGTTTACAAATGTTTGGGTAAATACATCACTCAGGAAGAGGTTCGATCTTCCTGCCCGGATGATAGCGGGGTGCATGCCGTTCTCCCTCATGATATCAAAACCATAGCGAAAGGCAAAGGCAACACCTTCCTGGGCGGCCCTTACCAGGTGTGAATCGGTATGAATATTAAAATCGAGACCCCGCAAATGGGCGCCCACCATTTTATTATTGAGCATCCGTTCGGCGCCGTTGCCAAAAGGCAGTGCCAATAACCCATTGGAGCCGGGTGCTACCGCCGAAGCGGCATTGTTCAGTTCCGGGTACGAACGGTTGGAACCCACCAGGTTTTTCACCCAGCGGTTGAAGATGCCGGCGCCGTTGATGCATAATAATATACCGATCCGGTTCTTATTGCTTTGATGGTTTACGTGTGCAAAGCTGTTGATCCTCGATTGCTGGTCGTATTCCAGTTGATCGCTTACGCCGTAGATCACACCGCTGGTGCCGGCCGTAGCTGCCACTTCGCCCGGTTCACACACATTCAATGAAAGGGCGTTGTTGGGCTGGTCGCCGGCTTTATAGGAAACAGGAATGCCCGGCCTTAAAGACAACCGGGTTGCCACGTTGTCTTTTAAAACACCGTGGGGAGCAAACAGGGTGTTCACGGTTGGAAACAATGATGAATCAAACCCGAAATAATCCAGTATATCTTTTGAAATATTGTTACTGCGAAAGTCCCAGAAAATGCCTTCGGAAAGAGCAGAGGCACTGGTGGTGATTTCACCGGTTAGTTTCATCGAGATAAAATCGCCGGGCAGCATTGCCTTGCTGATCTTTTCGTAAATGGCAGGTTCATTTTCTTTTACCCAGGCAAGTTTGGATGCGGTGAAATTTCCGGGCGAGTTCAGCAGGTGATACAAACATTTTTCTTTGCCGATGTTTCCGAATGCTTCTTCGCCAATTTCCACGGCCCGGCTGTCGCACCAGATGATGGAATTGCGCAGCACGTGCTGGTCTTTATCCACGAGAACCAGTCCGTGCATCTGGTAAGCGATGCCGATGGCTGCAATATCAAGCGGGTTATACCGGCCGGCTGCATGGCATTTGAGGATGGCCTGCTTTACGTTTTCCCACCAGCCGTCGGGACTTTGTTCTGCCCAGCCGGGATGCAGGGAGATGATGTCTGTTTCTGTTTCGGGGTATTGAAC
>DMRT01000104.1 GCA_003455235.1 Chitinophagaceae bacterium | reverse complement strand
TTGCATTGGTTGGCCCATTGGCTGATGCAAAAGAAAATATGCCGGGTACATGGGCGGTGGCTGCAAGGTTTAGCGAAGCCATTACTGTATTAAAAGGGCTGACAGAAGCTGCAGGCGATAAAGCAAAAATTGTTTACGCCAAAGGAAGTAACCTTGATGCAGATGCTAAGTTTGAAGAAAGGGCCGGCATGTTTGGAAAAGATTTTAAAAGGGACATGCGCCCTGCACAGGAAATAATTGATGAAGCGGTGAATGTGTCAAAAAATGCAGATGTAATAGTTGCTGCAATTGGTGAAAGCGCAGAGATGAGTGGTGAATGCAGCAGCCGCAGCAGCATTGAAATTCCTGAAGTGCAAAAAGATTTATTAAAAGCTTTGTTGAAAACAGGCAAGCCGGTGGTACTTGTTTTATTTACCGGGCGTCCGCTTGCAATAAAATGGGAAAGCGAAAATGTTCCTGCTATATTGAATGTATGGTTTGGAGGATCAGAAGCGGGCAATGCCATTGCTGATGTATTGTTCGGCGATGTGAATCCTTCTGGAAAACTAACAACAAGTTTCCCGCAGAATGTTGGACAGGAACCGCTTTACTATGCACATAAAAATACCGGCCGCCCGTTACCGGAAGGTAAATGGTTCGAGAAATTCCGCTCCAATTACATGGATGTATCCAACGACCCGCTGTATCCATTCGGTTATGGGTTGAGCTATACATCGTTCAGTTATGGTGATGTGAAGCTCAGCAGTACATCGCTGAAGGGAAACCAGTCGCTGGAAGCATCGGTTAGTGTTTCCAACACCGGTAAGGTGGATGGTAAAGAAACGGTACAGCTTTACATCCGCGACATGGTGGGAAGCATTACCCGCCCGGTAAAGGAACTGAAAGGCTTCCAGAAAATATTCCTGAAAGCAGGCGAAACAAAAACGGTTAGTTTTAAGATCAGCACCGAAGACCTTAAGTTCTACAATGCTGATCTGAAGTATGATTGGGAGCCGGGAGAATTTCAGATTATGATCGGCGCCAACTCAAGAGATCTGAAACCCGTAACGGTTAACTGGATAAAATAAAGGATATGAATAAAATAAAATGCTTCATTCTTTTTGTACTGCTTGCATCGGTTCAGTTCACCGGTGCACAAACGATAAAAATGATGACCTATAATATCCGGCTCGACCTCGCATCCGACGGCGAAAATGCGTGGCCGGTAAGGAAGGAGTATTTCACATCGCAGATCAAATTCTATAACCCCGATGTATTTGGCGTGCAGGAAGCCTTGCCGCACCAGGTTACCGACATCGCCGGCTACCTCCCCGAATACGGCTATGTAGGAATGGGACGGGATGGCGTTGGCAAGGGAGAATCTTCCAACATCTATTATAAGAAGGAGCGCTTTGCCGTTAAGAAAGAAGGAACTTTCTGGCTTTCTGAAACGCCCGATACCATTTCAAAAGGATGGGATGCGGCACTGAACCGGGTTTGTACCTATGCGTTGCTGGAAGACAAGCTCAACCAGAACAATATCTGGGTGTTCAATACACACCTGGATCACATCGGTGAAGTGGCCCGTACAAAGAGCATTGAACTCACGCTGGCGAAGATCAAACAGCTCAATACAAAAAATTATCCCGTGGTATACATGGGTGATTTTAATTCGGAACCACAGACGGAGCGGATACAGTCTTTAAAAAAAGTAATGGCCGACAGCCGGGAGGTTTCAATGGAAAAACCATTCGGGCCATCCGGCACCTTCAACGGGTTCAAACACAATGAACCGGTGACAAAGCTGATCGACTATATTTTTATATCAAACCCGCTGGTGATTACGGTGAAAAAATATGCGGTGTTGAGCGACTCTAAGGATCTTCGCTATCCATCCGATCACCTGCCGGTTTTTGTTGAACTGGAGATTAATAATCATTAATGATGAAACTATATTTCTTTCTGCTGGCTGCAACGATTGCTTTGCAGCCTTTTAGTTTAACTGCACAAAAGAAAACAGTCGACCAGCGGGTTGATTCGGTGCTGAAACTGATGACGCTGGAAGAAAAGATCGGCCAGCTCAACCAATACAACGACGACTGGAATGCCACCGGACCGGTTACGCTCGACAGCACCAAGAAAGAACAGGTATTGAAAGGCCAGGTGGGTTCATTGCTCAACTGTGTGGGGGTTAGAAGAACGAGGGTGTGGCAGGAAGTGGCCATGAGATCAAGGTTGAAAATTCCACTGATCTTCGGCCAGGATGTGATTCACGGATACAAAACCACTTTTCCCATTCCTCTTGCCGAAGCTTGCAGCTGGGATATGGATATCATTGAACGGTCGGCAAGGGTGGCTGCAACCGAAGCCAGCGCTTCGGGCATTCACTGGACCTTTGCACCCATGGTGGACATTGCCCGCGATCCACGCTGGGGAAGGGTGATGGAAGGAGCGGGGGAAGATCCATACCTCGGTTCAAAGATTGCCTATGCCAGGGTGAAAGGATTCCAGGGAGATGGATTGGGAAATACAAATTCGGTAATGGCATGTGCCAAACACTTTGCAGCATATGGTGCGGCCATTGGCGGACGGGATTATAATTCAGTGGA
>DMRT01000125.1 GCA_003455235.1 Chitinophagaceae bacterium | reverse complement strand
CGGGCTACGCTACATCCCGAACTTGGTTACCGTCTTTACTATTTTCAACCTCTTTACTAATATGGCAAGATTTGAACCTGCGACCTTCCCGATCTCAATCGGGACGCAATAGAACCGGGCTACGCTACATCCCGAACTTGGTTGCCGATCTTTAAGAACTTTTCAGCGGAGAGGGAGGGATTCGAACCCTCGATACAGGTTTAAGCCCGTATAACGGTTTAGCAAACCGGCCCTTTCGGCCACTCAGGCACCTCTCCGTATTAAATTAATCCCTCCCACGTTTTCATCCGCATTAGCGGAACCTTTCTTCCCCCATCTGGTTAAGGGGTTGCAAAAATACAATTCAATAAGGTTCCACCCAAAACTAAATGTAAAAAGGGGCATAAAAAATCCGGGTTCACAAGGAACCCGGATCACTATTAGTGCTTGGTATTAGGTGCTTATTACATGGCAGCCAGGTGAACCTTTTGCTGCAGTTCCAGTACACTTTCTTTAAAGAGACTGTCGGTATCCATCAGGTCTTTTACTGTCTGGCAACTGTGGATTACCGTAGTATGGTCCCGGCCGCCAAAGTGTTCTCCGATGGTTTTGAGTGAATTTTTAGTGAATGCCTTCGCCAGGAACATGGTGATCTGCCGGGCCTGCACGATCTCCCGCTTGCGTGTTTTCTGCAGGAGTTTATCGTAGGGAACATCGAAGTATTCGCATACCATTTTCTGGATGGTATCGATGGTGATTTCTTTGCTGGAAGATTTCACAAAATTGCGGAGTACTTTCTTTGCCAATTCAAGATCAATTTCCCTCTTGTTTAGCGAAGATTGTGCCAATAATGATATCAAAGCACCCTCTAATTCACGCACATTGCTATTGATATTATACGCAATATATTTCACCACTTCCCGGGGCATATCCAGCCCGTCGTTCTTCATCTTTTTTTCCAGGATCTCGATCTTGGTTTCATAGTCGGGCACCTGCAGGTCGGCGCTCAATCCCCAGCGGAAACGACTCAACAATCTTTCCTGAACACCTTCCAGGTCTTTCGGTGGCTTATCGCTGGTTAAAATCAGTTGTTTACCGCTCTGGTGCAGGTGATTGAAAATAGAAAAGAATGCATCCTGTGATTTTTCGGCCCGGTTGAAGAACTGCACATCATCGATGATGAGCACATCTATTAACTGGTAAAAATGAATGAAGTCATTAATGGCCCCGTTACGCCCGTGATCAATGAACTGGTTAATGAACTTCTCGGAGCTTACATATAATACAATCTTATTGGCGTGGAGTCTTTTTACTTCGTTTCCGATTGCCTGGGCCAGGTGGGTTTTACCCAACCCCACCCCGCCATATATAACAAGGGGATTAAAGGAGGTGGTGCCGGGCTTTTCGGCCACGGTTTTACCGGCGCGGCGGGCTACCCGGTTGCAGTCGCCTTCAATAAAGGCTTCGAAGGTATAGGCGGGATTCAGCTGCGGATCAATCTGCATCTTTTTCAAACCCGGAATCACAAACGGATTTTTAACGGGGTTATTGATCACCAGCGGAAAATCCATTTCGTTATTGGCAAATGATTTATATCCCTGCCCGGGAACATCAACTGTTTGTGGTTTGTTTTTGCTGTTGCCGCTGTCTACCATAATGCGGTATTCAAGGCGTGCTTCTTTTCCTAACTCTCTCTTTAATGTTTTGGCAAGAAGGGAAACATAATGTTCTTCTAAATACTCGTAGAAAAATTGGCTGGGAACCTGGATCGTTAAAACTTTTTCTTTTAATGCAACCGGCTTAATGGGTTCAAACCATGTTTTGAAATGCTGCCATTCAACAATGTCTTTGATTATTTCCAAACAATTCGCCCAAACTTTTTCAAAAGCTTTCTCCATTAGTCCTTAAGCAATTTATATATCGAGTTAAGAATAGTTTCTTCTGTGATTTTGCCGGGTCAATTTCTTTTCAGTTTTCAGGGAAAAAAAATCTTTGGCAGGACAGCGAATATCGAATAAAATGTTGAAAAAAAAATTTTTTATTCCATTGTTTTTTTGCCTACCACCACAGTATGCGATTTAGCCAGATTTTTTCTTTTGAAGCCAGCAAATTCAAAGTCGAGCCGGCCCAGCATAATGCCTGCCCAACCAACCTGATTTACAATCACATCACTCCCTGTTTTGTTCTTATATACAGCCGGTGCATCCATGAATGTATGGGTGTGCCCGCCGATGATAAGATCGATGTTTTCTGTTTCACGTGCCAGCACTTCATCGCTTACTTTATTGTCTTTGTATTTATTCCCTAAATGGCTCAGGCAAATGATCATATCACAGCCGTCTTCGTTTTTTAACATAGCTGCTGTTTCATTCACTTTCTGTATGGGATCAAGGTATTTTGTTTTGCCATATAAACTATCCGGTACCAACCCGGCCATTTCAATACCCACCCCGGTAACGCCGATCTTGATTCCACCCTTTTTAAAAATTTTATAGGGCTGGTATTTGAATTCCATCGGTGTTGCTGTAAAATCATAATTGCAGATCAGCAGGGGAAAATTTCCATGCTGTAACTGGGTGGCGAAATTTTCAAGCCCGGCATCAAAATCATGGTTGCCCATGGTGGCTGCATCATAGCCCATGGCTGCCATGGCTTTCATTTCGGGTTCGCCCTTATATATATTAAAGAAGGGAGTGCCCTGGAAGATATCTCCTGCATCCAGCAGTAATACATTTTCCACTTCGCCCCGGATCTTTTTGATAAGGTCGGCCCGGGCCGCCACACCTCCCAGCCCCTGGTTACGACCCCCGTCCATCGGGAAGGGCTCCAGCCGGCTGTGTACATCGTTGGTATGAAGGATGGTGAGTTTTTTTACCCCCTCATCGGCCCCCAACCCGGCCAGCGCTGTTCGTGAACTTAATAAAGCGGCGGTAGCGAGGGCTGTTTGCCCGATGAATTTTCTTCTATTCTGCATTGCTTACCCTGTTTTCTGTTTTAGCCGATATTTTTTTTCCCTGCTTTTTCAGATCCGCCAGGTAGTCCAGTATGGCATCCCTGAATATATAGCCATTGCTCACCTGCGGAATGGGCTTCAGCATGGCACAATCATCACCGCCGTTGGCCACGTAATCATTATTGGCAATGGTATAGATGGCCGATTCGTTCAGGGGCGATCCCCCGATGGTTATATTAACAGCTTTTTTATTCCTGATCTGCATGCGAATGCCCGAACAGGGCCATCCGCCTTTGGCCGCCACATGGTCCAGAAATTCCTGCAGCACTTTCCCGTTTATTTTCTGAATCACGAGCAGGTTATCAAACGGAGACAGCTCAAATACTTTGGCACGGGTGATGTCTCCTGCTGCAATGGAAGGCAACCGGATACCTCCGTAATTGATGAAAGCAGCATCCACGTGCGTGGCATAACTTTTTTCGGCCATTACCAGCATGGCATCAGCCAGGAAATTACCGAGCGGACCTTCGGGTTGTTTTTTTTCGAGATCCGTTTCCGCAACCGCCACCACTTCATACATGCTTTTGGATAAACTGTCGGAATAGGGTTTTAACAGCTGCAGCATGGAACTGTCCTGCCGGGTACCGGGTGCAATGCGGTAATCGTTGTATTGAACTTTTTGTGCCTGGTACGATAAAGTGCAGGAGAAAAGGATGCTGGCTATCAATAGCCCAGCAGAAAGAAACTTGCCGATTTTGCTCATGTCCCGAATGAAGAATTAATCGAAAGGAAGGTAGGTATTTTATGAACAACAAAGAAAAGAATGAATAAAATATTTGTAAGAAAATAGGTTTACTTTTGGATATTAAAATATTGTTATGAGTTACGAACTAACCGGTAAACTGGTGGCGAAGTATGATACGGTTCAACGCACCGAAACATTCAAAACAAGAGAGTTTGTGGTGGAGAAAAGCGAAGACATCAATGGCCGCACCATCACCAACTATGTAAAGTTCCAGTCGGTGCAGGATAAAACAACCATCATCGACCGGGTGAATGTGGGCGAAGAAGTGAAAGTTTACTTCAACATAAAAGGAAGTAAATGGGAAAAAGACGGCAAGGTGAATTACATCACCAACCTCGATGCCTGGCGCATTGAACAGATCCTGCAGCCCGGCGCCAGCAAATCAGACAACGAATATTTTGAACCGCTGGATACATTTTCGGAAACGCCGCCTGATGCCGTGGATGATCTTCCGTTTTAAACGTTCCCTGTTCACCATATAGATTACCTGTTTTTCATTGTTTTTAGGATAAACACCTAACACCATGCAGCAACAACTTTCTCTCAGGCTTCTGCCCTCAGAAGCAGCCGATGATTCCGCCATCAAAAAAGCCATTTCGGGCAGCAGCGGAAAAAAAATCGCCTCCGTTACCGGCTATCACATCATCCGGCAATCGATTGATGCAAGGGCAAAAACCATTTGGGTGAACCTGACGGTACAGGCGTTCATCGACGAACCTTTCATCGACAGAAAACTACCGGCATTTGCATTCAGCGATATAAGAAACGCTGCCAAAAAAGCCGTCATCATCGGCGCCGGACCTGCCGGGCTGTTTGCGGCATTACAACTGCTGGAACTGGGGATTAAACCCGTTATTTTAGAACGGGGAAAAGACGTGAAAGCCAGACGGCGAGACCTGGCCGTCCTGAATAAAGAAGGCATTGTTAACCCGGAAAGCAATTATTGTTTTGGAGAAGGCGGTGCCGGCACCTACAGCGATGGTAAATTATACACCCGCAGTAATAAGCGGGGCGATATCGACCGCATCCTGAACCTCTTTGTTAAGTTCGGGGCGCCTGAAAAGATCCTGTACCAGTCGCATCCACACATCGGCACCAATAAACTGCCGCATATCATTACCGCCATGCGGGAACAACTGCTGGCATGTGGCGCCTCCTTCCTGTTTGAAAAGAAAGTAACGGATTTCGTTATCACCCACGATAAAATAACCGGGGTAAAAACAGCGGATGGCGATTTCTTTGAAGCCGATGCCTTTATATTGGCTACCGGCCACAGCGCCCGGGATATTTTTGAACTGTTGAATGATAAAAAGATCCTTATCGAAGCCAAACCTTTTGCATTGGGTGTACGCATCGAGCACCCGCAGCCGCTGATCGATCAGATCCAGTATCACTGCAGCACAAGAGACGAACACCTGCCGCCGGCCTCGTACAGCCTGGTACAGCAGGTGAATGGCCGGGGGGTGTTTTCCTTCTGTATGTGCCCGGGCGGCATCATCGCTCCGGCGTCCACCGCACCCGGTGAACTGGTAGTGAACGGATGGAGCCCTTCCAAACGGAATAACCCTTTTGCCAACAGCGGTATGGTGGTGCAGGTGGAAATGGAGGATGTAATAAAAAATTCAACATTCAACATTCAACAGGATGCGTTATCGATGATGCATTTCCAGCAACTGGTGGAGCAGAAATGCTTTGAAGCAGGCGGTGGCAATTTGGTAGCACCGGCCCAAAGAATGACGGACTTCAGCAACGGGAAGCAATCTTCTTCCCTGCCTGGCTGTTCGTACCAGCCCGGGTTAAACAGCGCAGACTTAAAGGAAGTATTACCTGGTTTTATTTACCAGTCGCTGGCAAAGGGCTTTGTTGAATTCGGAAAGAAGATGAAAGGATATTTT
>DMRT01000198.1 GCA_003455235.1 Chitinophagaceae bacterium | reverse complement strand
AGTCAGACCAAAACAAAGCTGGGTTCACAAACGGTGTACGAGGGCGGGCCATCTATGCGGAATTTTGTGGGCGACTTCCTGGGTAAGGAACTCGACAACTATCTCCACCGCAATCCCGAAACGGCCGATGCATTAAAGCGCCGGATTGAGCAGAATGAACGGGAGCGGAAAGACATGGCAGGAATTAAAAAACTGGCCAACGAACGGGCAAAGAAGGCAAACCTGCATAATAAAAAACTGAGAGATTGTAAGTTTCATTACAACGACGAGGCAACGGGAAAAGACAAAGACAGGATCCAGGAAAAGCAAAAAGAGAGCACCATCTTTATTACCGAGGGAGACAGTGCCAGCGGCAGCATCACCAAGGCAAGGAACGTGGATACACAGGCGGTGTTCAGTCTGCGTGGCAAGCCACTCAACTGTTTTGGTCTCACCAAGAAAGTGGTGTACGAGAATGAAGAGTTCAACCTGTTGCAGCATGCGCTTAATATCGAGGAGAGTTACGACGACCTGCGTTATAATAATATAGTAATTGCCACCGATGCCGACGTGGATGGCATGCACATCCGGCTGCTGCTGATGACCTTCTTCCTGCAGTTCTTCCCCGACCTGGTGAAGAACGGGCATGTATATATACTGGAAACACCCTTGTTCCGGGTACGCAATAAGCAGGAAACAATTTATTGCTACAACGAAGCCGAAAAACAGGAAGCCACCAAAAAGCTCGGCAACAAGCCCGAAACCACCCGCTTCAAGGGATTGGGAGAGATCAGCCCGGATGAATTTGCCCGCTTCATCGGCGACGACATGAAACTGCAGCCGGTAATGCTGCTGCCCGAAACGCATATCCAGCAACTGCTGGAATATTACATGGGTAAGAATACCCCCAGCCGGCAGGATTTTATTATTGAAAACTTAAAAGTAGAACTTGACCTTGCAGAGGAAACTAAAAATTAAGGGTTTCTTCAGCAGGGCAGCGGTTTAACCTGGTAAAACAAGTTTCTATTTTAAAGAGGTATTAATTTCTTAATTATTATTTGAAAATGATCCATATTGTACATAATGCGGCCGATGTAGACGTTTTGCAGAAGGCCATCGAACTCGACGAAACACTGGCAGGAGATGTTATCCAGGTAAAAGACGACTATGCCGTTGGTCCCCTCCAGGATATTTACACAGCCGAAGGAATAGAGAACCGTAAACAATGGCAGCGTGATGTGCTTGCGGGCGGCGATTATGATGGTGCGGCAGACAGCGGTGAAGTGGATGACCAAAAAACAGTTGCTGAACTGGTTGAACGCCTGAACAGCAACCCGGATGAAGTGATCTGGATCTGGGCTGCTCAAAACAAACACGATGTGTGCAGTTACTACTGGCTGATGAGCCAGTTGAAGGAATACCAGGGAAGGATATTCATTCTCTATCTCAATAACCTGCCCTTCCTGAATGAGAAGGGGAATATCTTTTACCCGGCCTGGCTGAGTGAGATCCCTGCCAAGGAATTTCTGAAAGCAAAAAAACTGGCCAGGGAGATCACACTGAGTGAGTTTGAAGTAGACCCCGATGAATGGATGAAGATATGCCAGGAAGCCAGGGGCGTACGCCTGCTGGAAGGAGGAAAGAAACTCATCCAGCAGGATTATGATTTTTACGATGCCGAACTGAAGAAATTCGTCACCCCCGACTGGCAGAAAGCATCGAAGGTCATTCACCAGTTTTTAAGCAAGGCAAAGCATACTACCGGCGACATGTACTTATTGTGGCGTTTGAAAACAATGCTGGCCATGGACCTGTTTGATGTGCAGGGCAATGTGGGAAAGATGAAGGATTTTGAAGTGAAACTGAAAACAGCTAACTGAAAATATTGAAAATCTGCATTTAAGATAAATGGCGAAAAGCAAAAGCAAAGAAGAATACGAACACACCGAATCGGGTATCGGGGGACAGTACAAAACATGGTTCCTGGATTATGCCAGCTATGTGATACTGGAACGGGCGGTGCCCGCCATCGAAGACGGGTTAAAACCTGTGCAGCGCCGCATCCTGCATGCCATGAAGGAAATGGACGACGGCCGTTTCAACAAGGTGGCCAATATCATCGGGCAAAGCATGGCCTATCACCCTCATGGCGATGCTTCTATCGGCGATGCGTTGGTAAACCTGGGCCAAAAAGACCTGCTGGTTGATACGCAGGGTAACTGGGGCGATGTACGCACCGGTGATGAAGCCGCAGCATCCCGGTACATCGAGGCACGGCTAAGCAAGTTTGCACTGGAGGTTGCCTTCAATGCAAAAACAACCGAATGGGCATTGAGTTATGATGGCCGTAAGAACGAGCCGGTAACACTGCCGATGAAATTCCCACTGCTGCTGGCACAGGGCGCCGAAGGTATTGCCGTGGGTTTGGCAACAAAAATTCTTCCGCACAATTTCTGTGAACTCATCGAAGCATCTGTAAAATATTTAAGAGGCAAACGATTCGAGATTCTGCCCGACTTCCAGACCGGCGGAACCATGGATGCCAGCAATTACAACGATGGTGTGCGGGGCGGAAAGATCAGGGTGCGTGCCATCATTGAAGAACAGGACAAGAAAACCCTGGTGATCAAAAGCGTTCCCTACGGCGTTACAACCACCCAGCTGATGGAAAGCATTGTAAAGGCCAACGACCAGGGAAAGATCAAGATCAAAAAAGTAACCGATCATACAGCGGCCGAAGTGGAGATCATCGTGGAGCTGGCCGCCGGCATTTCACCGGATATCACCATTGATGCATTGTACGCCTTCACCGACTGCGAAGTGAGCATTTCGCCCAATGCCTGCGTGATTGTGGATGATAAGCCCCAGTTCATGAAGGTAAGTGACCTGCTTAAGGCATCGGCCGACAATACCAAAGAACTGCTGAAGCGTGAACTGGAGATCAGGCTGGCCGAATTGCAGGAGAAGTGGCATTATACCTCGCTGGAAAAAATCTTCTTTGAAGAAAAAATATACAAGGAGCTGGAGAAAAAGCACGAAACCTGGGACAAAGTGCTGGAAGCGATTGACAAGGCCTTTACGCCTTTCAAAAAACAGCTGAAGCGGGCCATCACAAGAGAAGACATTGTGAAGCTTACTGAAAAACCCGTTCGCCGTATTTATAAACTGGATATTGATGAGCTGAACGACCAGATCAAAGCGCTGGAAGCCGATATCAAACAGGTGAAGCATGACCTGGCCAACCTCGTAGACTATGCAGTGGCCTATTATGAAAACCTGCTGAAGAAATACGGAAAAGGCAGGGAGCGGAAAACCGAGATCAAACTTTTTGATATCATCCAGGCCAAAACCGTTGCCATTGCCAATACCAAATTGTACGTGAACCGGGCGGATGGATTTATCGGATCCGGACTTAAGAAAGATGAGTTTGTAGCAGATGTTTCCGACCTTGATGACATCATTGCCTTCACCAAGGGCGGTGTGATGAAGGTGGTGAAAGTGTCGGATAAAACCTTTATCGGCAAAGACATCATCCATGTAGCCGTGTTCCAGAAGAATGATGAACGCACTACATACAATATGATCTATGCCGATGGAAAAAGCGGCATCAGTTATTCCAAGCGTTTCAATGTTACCGGCATCACCCGGGATAAAGAATACGACCTGACCAAGGGTTCAGAAAAAAGCAAAGTGCATTATTTCACTGCCAACCCGAATGGCGAGGCTGAAGTGGTGAAAGTGGTGCTGAGTCCAAACTGCAGCGCCCGGATCAAGGAATTTGATTTTTATTTTGAAGAA
>DMRT01000008.1 GCA_003455235.1 Chitinophagaceae bacterium | reverse complement strand
GTTCCAGCACCTGTTCTGGTTCCTTGGCCACCCCGAAGTATATATCATTCTTCTGCCTGCCATGGGAATGAGCTCAGAAATTATCAGCGTGAACAGCCGCAAACCCATCTTTGGCTATATGGCAATGGTGGGATCCATGTTTGCAATCGCCATCCTGGCGTTCTTGGTATGGGCACACCATATGTTCGTTACCGGATTGAATCCGTTCCTCGGATCGGTCTTCGTACTATTGACCTTATTGATTGCGGTGCCTTCGGCCATCAAGGTATTCAACTGGCTTACCACGCTGTGGAAGGGAAGCATCCGGTTTACGCCGGGCATGCTGTTCGCCATCGGTTTTGTGAGCCTGTTCATCAGCGGTGGTTTAACCGGGATCTTCCTGGGTAACTCGGCGCTCGACCTGCACCTGCACGATACATATTTTGTAGTGGCGCACTTCCATATTGTAATGGGTGTGGCTTCTTTCTTCGGCATGTTCGCCGGCGTGTACCACTGGTTCCCTAAAATGTTCGGACGGTACCTCAACAATACCATGGCCTATATCCACTTCTGGGTAACCATCATTGGTGCATACCTGATCTTCTGGCCCATGCACTACGAAGGACTGGCCGGTATGCCGCGCCGGTATTTTGATTACTCCAGCTGGGAATCATTTAAAATGTTTGGCGGACTGAACGAGTTCATCAGTTTTGTAGCGATGGTGGTGTTTGCTGTACAGCTGTTGTTTGTATTCAACTTCTTCTACAGCATCTTCAAAGGACGCAAGGTAACCACCCTGAATCCATGGGGATCCAACACACTGGAATGGACCACACCGATCAGGCCTGGTCATGGTAACTGGGTGGGAGAAATTCCGGAAGTTCACCGCGGTGCATACGATTACGGAAAAGACGGCCACGAATACATTCCACAGAATACGCCGGTAGGTGAAAATGAATCACACCATTGATAATACCGGGTGTGTAACGCGGAGACAGGAATTGAAGCGCATTAAAATAAAGATTTTTGAAAAGCATAGAGCAGGAGAATACAACCATCAGCAGCTCAGCATCGTTTAAGCTGGTGAGCAAAGTGAAAGATTACTTTCAGCTCATCAAGTTTACGCTGAGTTTTATGGTGGTGTTCAGTACGGTGGTTGCATTTTTAATTGCCCCCAACGAACAGTTCTATGTACGGGATAAAATAACATCAGTTCTTTTACTTTTTGCGGCAGGAATGCTGGTAACCGGTTCGGCCAATGCCATTAACCAGTTACTGGAAAAAACATCCGATGCATTGATGAAGCGTACCGCTAAGCGGCCGGTGGCCAGCGGGCGCATGGGCGTGAACGAAGCCGGCATCTTTGCCTTCCTCACCGGGGGCGCCGGGGTGTTCATGATGTGGTGGTACTTCAATGCAGAAAGTGCCATGGTAAGTTTGTTCAGCCTTTTTTTATACGGGTTCATTTATACCCCGTTAAAAAAGGTGAACTCTGTTTCGGTACTGGTGGGCGCCATCCCCGGGGCATTGCCCTGTTTGATTGGCTGGCTCGCCGCTTTTGGAAACGGAACCATTGCATGGACCGGAGGCTGGGTGCTTTTCGCCATCCAGTTTCTCTGGCAGTTCCCGCATTTCTGGGCCATTGCCTGGCTGGCGCACAAGGATTATACAACGGCAGGATTTAAATTATTGCCCGCCGATAAAGGTCCAACCCGTTTCACAGCCATGCAAAGCATTATCTACAGTTCATTGATGATACCGGTTGGCTTTCTTCCCTATTACACGGGAATCAGCGGGCTTACCAGTATGTATGTAATGCTGGGATGCAACCTGTGGATGGTGTTCGCCAGCGTGCTGCTCTTTAAACGCATGGATGCAGCCAGCGCAAGAAGGGTGATGTTCAGTTCTTATTTTTACCTGATGATCGTACTGCTGGCCATGTTTGCCAACAGAACGGTTCTGTAAACAGATTAATCAATTCCCTCCGGGGATCAAGCGATATGAGTACCGTGGCAATGGAACAACGAAAAAAAATTCACCCGCATAAATTTACCCTGTGGGTGGGCATTGGTAGCCTGGTGATGATGTTTGCAGGGTTAACGAGTGCTTATATAGTTAAACGCAACCAGGCAGGCTGGCAATCATTTAACCTGCCCCTGCTTTTCTGGTACAGCACCGCCGCCATCCTGGCAAGCAGTGTTACCATTTACCTGGCAGGCCAGGCGTTTAAACAACGGGAAATGCCTAAGTACCGGAAGTTACTGGTGGCCACCCTGTTACTGGGAGTTCTTTTTATGCTGTTGCAGGGGCTGGGTTTTCAGCAGCTGTGGAATCAGGGAATCACCCTGCAGGGGAATGTGTCTTACTCGTTTATGTATGTGATTGTAGGACTGCATGCCGCCCACGTACTGGGGGGAGTGATTGCCCTGGTAGTACTGTTTGCAAAAGCTTTCAGCAGCCGTACAAGAATATACAACAGCGTGCCGGTTGAACTGGTAAGTACCTACTGGCATTTTGTAGATGTGCTCTGGATTTACTTACTGATCTTTTTACTGATGATCCGGTAAGCGATAAATAAATAATTAGTTTTTATTTTAGAATATACGATTTATGTCAACAACAGCGATACCAACAAATACCAAATGGTGGAATGGCGGACGGAGTCCCTTCAATGCCAGCTATGGTAAAGTGATGATGTGGTACTTCCTGATGAGTGATGCCTTTACCTTCGGCGCCTTCCTCATCAGCTATGGTACCATCCGTTTCAGTGTTAACAGCTGGGCCGATCCGAACCAGGTGTTTAATGCATTCCCGGGTTTTGGTCACCAGAACCTGCCACTGGCATTTGTTAGTTTAATGACCTTCATCCTCATCTTCAGTTCCGTTACCATGGTGCTGGCCGTGCATGAAGGACATAAAATGAACCGCAAAGGCGTGGAGAAATACATGATCCTGACCATCCTGGGTGGCCTGGCGTTCCTGGGTTGCCAGGCTTGGGAATGGACTCACCTGCTCACCGGCGAACACATTGCCATGCTGGGCGATGGAACCTTATCGGTAGTTCCCACCACGGTGAAAATGAATCCATGGGGTACACATGTGGATCACGAAGCAATTGCAGCCGCCTTACAGGTAACGCCGCACGAAAAACTTGCTGAGATAGCAGCCACCCTGCAGCACGGCGCCACCGCACAAGGGTTGGCGGCTAAAACATCCGCCGAACTGATCAGCGCCATACAGGCTTCACCCGACCTGCACGTAAATCATACCGGTCCGATTGCATTCGGTGGATACTTCTTCGGCATCACCGGCTTCCACGGCTTCCACGTATTCAGCGGGGTGGTGATCAACGTGGTGATGTGGGCCAAAACAAGATTGGGCCATTTCGACGAAAGAGGACATTACGAAATGATTGAGAAAGCCGGTTTGTACTGGCACTTTGTAGACCTGGTTTGGGTATTCGTATTCCTTTGCTTCTACCTGATCTAACAACAACCGTTTAAAATTTTTGACCAAGAAGAAAAATAATTGTTATGAGTGAACATGCATCATCGCCGGAAATAACCTTTGCACACGCTCCTGCCGAAGGCACGGGCCGCATCTGGAAAGTATTCTGGCTTTTATCGGTGGTTACCATCATTGAACTGGTGCTGGGTTTCGGCCTCGCAAAACACTGGTATGGTGAACCCGAAACAAGTCACACCATGATCCTGTTTGTAAAGGGCGTGATTTGTATCCTGTCGCTTGCCAAAGCATTCTACATCGTTTCTGTTTTCATGCACCTGGGTGATGAAATCCGCAACTTCATCATGACCATCGTGGTTCCACTGCTCCTGTTCCTCTGGTTCATTGGCGCTTTCCTCTGGGATGGAAACAGCTGGAAAAATCTGCGCAATACCAATGCCGGCAGTCACCCGGCCAAAACAGAACAGCACCATCAACCGGCCGTTGATAAGGATGCAAAAAAATAAAGGAAACAAGTGTAATCAGATACCTCATTCAACCACCGCCGCAAGCGGTGGTTTTTTTATCAGGTAAATGAACCCGCTGGCGTACATTTGCATCGCATAAAAACATGACACGCAAAGCCATCTTAGCCCTGCTGCTCGCCATAGCCATGCCACTGGCAGGGTATCTCATCGTTAAGTATTACAGCCAGGAAGCGGTACACATGCCGGCCCGCTATTTTATACCCGACTCGGTAATCGTATCCGAAAAAAACGGCAAGGCAGTTACCGACACCATATGGCATAAGGTAAAAAATATCAGCTTCACCAACCAGCTGGGCAAACAGGTTTCGCTTGATGACCTGCATGGCAAAATACTGGTGATCGATTTTTTCTTTACCCGCTGCCCGAGCATCTGCCCGGGACTTGCCCGCAGTATGAAAAGATTGCAGAGCTCCTTTGCCAAAAACGACAGCATTGTACAGTTCATTTCCATCAGCGTGGATCCGGAGCATGATTCAGTGCCGCAGCTCCGCAGGTTTGCCGACCGCTTCAATGTCAATCACGATACCTGGTGGTTTGTTACCGGCAATAAAAAAGAAATCTATGATTTTGCATTTAACGAGCTAAAGGCCAGCCTGGCAGATAAGGATGTAGATACCGCTTTCCTGCATACTGAAAATTTCTTCCTGCTCGACAGCAGCCGGGTGGTACGTGGATGGTACAACGGCTTTGATGAACAAAAGCAGGCCAAGCTGGTTCAGGATATCCCGTTGCTGATGCTGGAGAAGAATAAGAAATCTCCCTCAGTTTTCCGTGAGTTTATTCCCATTTTACCGGTTATTTTTCTCGCCATCGGAATTGTGATAATTACGATATTTATCCTGTCCAATAAAAAGAACAAACAATCATAATGTTACCTCCCTCCATTCAAAAGAACGATAAAAGAGCCCGTATACTGATTTTTACCGTTTCTGCCATTGTGTTTGCCGCGGTGGTGGTGCTGAGCCGGGTAAAACTGGAAGTTAACCTGGGCTTTGATGTGCACCTTTTCGCCCTCTTTAATGCAATGGTCAACTCGGTAGTGAGCGTATTGCTGGTGGCAGGCCTGATCACGGTTAAAAAGAAAGACTATGCTGCACACAAAAGCATCATGATCCTTGCTATTTGCCTTTCGGCCCTGTTCCTGGTTTCCTATATCTGCCACCACCTGCTTGCCGGCGAAACAAGGTTCGGGGGAGAGGGAGTCATGAAGACGATCTATTACTTTGTTCTGTTTACGCATATTCCCCTGGCCGGAATTATTCTGCCATTCATATTATTCACGGCCTACCGGGCGCTTACGGGGGAATACGACAGGCATAAAAAACTGGTGAAGATCACCTGGCCGGTTTGGTTGTATGTGGCCGTAACCGGGGTAATTGTTTACCTGATGATCAGTCCTTATTACCATTAAAACAAAAAAGATGAACGGCGGAAATGGTTCTTTTGCTGTTTTTAAATTAATGCACCGGGCCATGCTCATCGGCCAGCTCCTGTTCCTGGGCGTATTATTTTCACTGGCCTACCTGGATGTATGGAAGTCGCCACTGGCATCAGCCGACAGGATATTCCAGGTACTAGCCATTGTGGTTTGCGGAACCTTGTTTTTCATTGGCAATCATCTTTTTAAAAAAAGGTGTGCTGCCCTTAAAAATGACCCGTTCATATCGGCAGCTGAAAAATTTGAGCAATACCGTTTTGCCAATATTATTCAATGGATATTTTTAGAGGGGGCGGCTTTGTTTGCCTGCATCTGTTTTTTCCTGGTGGGAAATCAGGTATACCTGGTGCTGGGCTCCCTGCTGGTATTCTTGTTTATCTTACAGGCTCCCGGTAAAACCAAAACCATGCTGCAGGCCGGTTTAAGTATGTCTGAATTGGAAGAATTATTATAAACCCAGTTCAACAGCGGGATCCCAGAATCTTTTTTTGAAATCAACCACGGTGTCGTTCTTTACCGGTACGCCGTCTTTCTTCAGCAACTCTTCCATTAAAGTAGGCGTTCCAAAATGATGTTTGCCCGACAGCATACCCAGCCGGTTTACCACCCGCTGCGCCGGCACTTTTGGTTTGGCGGATCCCGCTGCATTCATTGCCCAGCCTACCATACGGGCAGACAGTTTGGTGCCCAGGTAATTGGCAATGGCACCGTAAGAAGTAACCCGGCCCTTCGGCACCTGGCGTACCACTTCGTATACATCCTGGAAAAAACTATACTCCTTCAACAGGCCGTCTTTTGGCCCTTCCTTCTTTGGCTTTTTAATGGCAGGTGCTGTGACTTTCTTCTTAACTGTTTTTTTTGCCATGGTCTGTTAAAGATATTAATTCACCCCGCTTTGGTTCGGGAACATTTTGATAGTGGTAGGGGCAATGCTTACAACCGTTGCCGCAACAATAGCCCCGGGTTAAATGATACCTGGCAGTAAGCACAATGAATCCCTTTTCATTGTAATAGTAATCCTCTCCTTCAATCCAGCTGTTCTTCATGCTTTAAAATTTCCTGCAGCTGATCATCCAAATCCGGGATCAGGGCCGGCAGGGAGAATTTGAGATAGTGTATTTTTTTGCTTTGCGCAATGTCAAGACTTTCGTAATGTGTTTTTATGGTAAGCTCCTCTTTTACCCGGCCGGCAGCATATACATTATCCGATTCTTCCAGGATGGTAAGGCCATACATGGCAGCAACCCGTTTGGTAAACCGGTACAGATCGGGTGAATCGGTTTTAAGATGAATGATCCCGCCGGGAGTAAGGATGTGTTTGTACAGGCGCAGGAAGCGGGGATGGGTTAACCTTTTTTTTGCCCTTGATGTGCGGAGCTGCGGATCGGGAAACGTGATCCAGATCTCATCCACTTCACCCGGAGCAAAATAATCCGGAAGCATTTCAATCTGCGTGCGGAGAAAAGCAGCATTGGTTCGTTTTTCATCCAGGCATTTTTTGGCGCCGATGTACATGCGGTTGCCCTTTACATCCACCCCGATAAAATTCTGCTGGGGGAACAGGCGGGAAAGTCCCACGGTATATTCGCCCCGGCCACAGGCCAGCTCCAGCACCAGCGGCTGGCTGTTTTTAAAAAACGGGCGCCAGTTACCCTGCATGTTCCCCGGGTATTCCAGCACATTGGAAAAGGTTTTTATTTCGGCAAAGCGCTTTAATTTTTTCTGGCCCATGGGCGGCAAAGATAATTAAATGAACACGGAACAGGCTGCCAAAGCGTAAAGTAAAAATGACAGCAGGAGGCAATAATGAAGCATAAAAGAAGTAGATTTGTGATACTATAAACTAAAGCTACTAATATGAATACGGTCATCGTTCCGGTGGATTTTTCGGAAACATCTCTCAATGCCGCACGCTATGCCTCCCGCCTCCTGGCCGGGCATTACGGGGTTACCATGGTTTTGTACCACAGCTACAGCAAATCATCCGAAGCAGAAAAAATAACAGCCGAACTGGAAGCCCTGAAAGAAACCCTGATGAAAGAGAATATTGTGAAAATGGAAGTACTGGCACACGAGGAAAGTGATTTTGTAGATGGGCTGGAAAAAGCCGCACGCCACCGCCGGGCCGACCTGGTGATCATGGGTATTACCGGCAAGTCAGCCCTGGCACAGGTATTCTTTGGCAGCAACACCCTGAAGATGGCCGAGCGGAAAGTGTGCCCGGTATTGATTGTACCGCCGGCGGCCGAATTCAAACCCCTGAAGAATGTAATGCTGACATCCGATTTCAAAAATACGCTGAACACCACGCCATCGGCACCCATCAAAGACTTCCTGGATGTATTTAATCCACAGCTGCACGTGGTGAACGTTGATAAGGATCACTATATCTCCCTTACGGAAGATTATGAAAAGGAAAAGCAGGAACTGAAGCAGCTGTTTGCCAGCTACAATCCCGAATTTTATTTCATGCGCCTGTATGATGTGGATGAAGCCATTAACCTGTTTGCAGAAAGCCGCAACATCGACCTGATCATCGCCATTCAGAAAAACCATTCATTCATTGGTAAGCTGCTGAGCAGCAGCCGTACCAAAACATGGTCGTACCACAGCAAGCTGCCGATAATGGTTATGCATGAGTAAGCAACTCGCCGGCATGGTGCACAACGCGGTAATGCGTCATGTTAAAAAACGAAATCACTTCACTGCATAAATCTTCTCTTACCGTGATCAGCAGGTTGTATTCTCCTGTGGCATGGTCATATTTCTTTACGGCATTTACGATGGAGGTATAAAATCCCTTTTTATCCAGCTCCAGTTTACCGGCCTCATCTATGATAAGCCAGCGGGGGTATTGCCGCAGGGCATCTTCCAGCATTGAATTTGCTTTTTCAAAGGCGGCAGAATAAAAATGAAAACGGCCCACCGTGATCAGGGGCTCTGTATTATGCGAAATATCAGGACATTCAATATCAAACACCTCCTGCGTTTTTATATTCATGATCATGCGCCGGCCGTTCATATCCGGCATCAGAATGCCAAGAATAGAAGATTGCCCGCTGCACCATTGCATCAACGCTGTTGTTTTTCCGCTGTGAACAGGCCGTGAAAAAAGAAGAATACTCATGCCGGTTGCTTTGCTGTTGCACCGGGCTGTCCGCCGTCGGAATAAATCAGTGACCAGTGAATGAGGGAGGAAACGAAATGATAACCACGGCTGAATCCGCTGTGTTTTTTACTTTGCTGCCAGGCCATGGTTGCCAGCCGGCGAAGTACAGGAAGAAAGGAGAGCACCTGCAGCACTTCATCCCCATATTTACCTTTCTTTTTTTCCAGCGCTTGCCGGATAAGCCTGGTAAGCAAGGGGCCAAGAAATACGTACCAGATGAAGATGGCAGAAACCGTCCAGCTGATTGACCGGGCGGCTGCCAGCCAGCCCTGCCTGTTCCCGGGCGCAAATACAAACAGTACCAGGGAAAGTAAAAGCGCAGCGATGATCAGAATCCATAATTTCCGGTAAGTTTTTTTTCTTTCCACGGTATTGGGTGCCGCTTCCATACCGGTGAAAATTATTTCTTCTTCCTGTATCACACGAAAACGCTGAATGCTCCGGTAAGCAAGCCAGGCAACCACAAAACCACCGGCAATATAGATGAGCATATAAATACCAATTACCCAGTAACTTCCATTGCTTGTTGCAAAACCCAGCTGGCCGGCAACATATCCAACCAGTGCATCCATGGCTTTCCACAGCGACTGGCCCAGGAACAGGGTGAGAATAATTACTTTTTGCACCGCGGATTCAATCATGGAAACAACGCTCAGGAATAAAATGCTGATCATGTTCACACCCATCATCCGGAACAGGCCATAACCCAGCAGCGCCTGGAAGCTGACAGCCATATATGCGGCTGGAGGAGTATGCGGACTTACCATGGCTTTAACGATCAGTACAATAACGGCGCTTTTTAAAACCTGTTTGTAGGGATGCCCGGCGATGGAAGCAATCAGACTGATCATTACCAGTGCCATACCGCCCACCAGTAAACCGGTGAAAGGGATCTTGAATGCATGCATGATGCCACCCAAACCGGATTCGGTAAAAGCCCATAATGCAGTGAGCCGTTGTACAGCGATCGCTTTTTGTTCAACCGGTATATTCCTGTAGTCGGTATTCATCATTAACCGCATTATGTGCTTCTGCAAATATAACAAATGACCGGCGGCAGCATGATTCCGCTGTTTAATTTACACCTGTATTTTTGTTTGCATAGTGGCAATTTGTTACTTTTATTGTTGCTGCACATTTGCCGTTTGCTTGCTGTTCTTCATTACCGACCTGCCGGCCAGCCAGTGCCGCATTTAAATCAGTAACCAATGGATAAAGACGCTAAAAAATTCATGCGGAAAGCCATCCGCATTTCTGTTGCCAACGTGGAAAAATTAAAAGGCGGACCCTTTGGCGCCATCGTGGTAAAGGACGGAAAAGTAATTGCCCGGGGGTCCAACCTGGTTACAGCCAGCAACGACCCTACCGCACATGCCGAAGTGGTGGCCATCCGGAAGGCCTGTAAGGTATTGAAGACCCACCAGCTTACCGGCTGTGAAATTTATACCAGCTGCGAGCCATGCCCCATGTGCCTGGGCGCCATTTACTGGGCCCGGCCCGACAAGCTCTATTATGCCAACAGCAAGGAAGATGCGGCGGCCATCCATTTTGATGACCAGTTCATCTATGAAGAGATAGCAAAGCCCATTGAAGAAAGAAAGCTGTTTACCAAACAGGTGCTGCGTGAACAGGCTATGGAAGCGTTTGAAAAGTGGAAGAACA
Source organism: Chitinophagaceae bacterium (assembly GCA_003455235.1). Lineage (GTDB taxonomy): Bacteria > Bacteroidota > Bacteroidia > Chitinophagales > Chitinophagaceae > Ferruginibacter. Next base: position 1,756 of record DMRT01000008.1, on the reverse strand, counting down.
GCCCCGATAAAATCGAGTATTAATGATCCGATTTATTCTGAACGATAAACTGGTTGAAACAGAACTGCCGTCGGGAAGCACCGTACTGGATTTTGTGCGTTACCACAAACGGCTGGCGGGTACCAAGATCGGCTGCCGGGAAGGAGATTGCGGGGCCTGCACTGTTTTAGTAGGCGACATGGAAGGAGATAAACTTAATTACCGCTCCATGACCAGTTGCCTGATGCCGCTTGGCAATGCACACGGTAAACACATTGTTTCGGTGGAGGGGATCAATATGAAAGAATTATCTCCCGTGCAGCAAGCCATGGTGGATACCAATGGAACGCAGTGCGGATTTTGTACCATAGGTTTTGTGATGTCGCTTACCGGATTTGTATTGAATGAAAATGCCAAGCAGTATGAGCAGGCCATCGCTTCGGTAGATGGAAATATCTGCCGCTGCACCGGGTATAAATCCATTGAACGGGCTGCAATCATTGTTTCTGACAAGATGAATAATAAGCCGGGTACAGAAACCATCGGCTGGCTCGTGAAAAATAATTTCATCCCCGGCTATTTTTTGAACATAAAGGAACGGCTTGCCCGGTTGAGAGAAACCATCCGGGGAGAAGAAAATAAAACCCGGGAAGTGAAGATGATGATTGGGGGCGGCACCGACCTGGTTGTTCAGAAAGCACTGGCGGTAAAACAATCTGCTGTTGAACACTTGTCCGGCAAAGACGAACTCAACGGGATCCGTTTACACAACGGGCAATGTTATATCGGTGGCGCAGTTACGGTTACCGCTTTTGCTGAATCAGAACTGATCCGGGGCTTTTTTCCTGCGCTGGATAAATACATCAAACTTGTTTCTTCCACCCCCATCCGCAATATGGCTACCCTGGCGGGTAATATTGTAAATGCCTCGCCTATTGGCGACATGAGCATTTTCTTCCTGGCACTGGATAGTGAACTGCTGCTTACTAAGAACGGCGTACAAAGAAAACAGAAGCTGAAAGATTTTTTTAAAGGATACAAGCAAACAGATAAGTCGGTGGACGAAATCATTGAACAGATCATATTCACCCCGCCACAGAGCAGCATATTTAACTTTGAGAAAGTGTGCAAACGCACACACCTCGATATAGCCAGTGTAAACGCAGCCTGCCTTTACCAGGTAAATGAAAGGGGAGAAATAGTCAGCATTCACCTTGCTGCCGGGGGCGTGGCCCCGTTCCCGAAATACCTGGGCCGTACCGGCGCTTTCCTGCAAGGGAAAAAAATCACGGCAGCTGTTCTCAAAGAAGCCATTCAGGTGATGAACGAAGAAATTGCACCCATCAGTGATGCAAGAGGTACGGCAGAATATAAACGGCTGTTAGCACGCCAGTTGTTCCTGGCACATTTTCAAAACCAACCCGGACTTATAAAACAGGTGATTGGCGCCTGATCAGCAAATGAATACACCCGGAAAAATACCCGTTGTTCAAAAAGCGCCTTTGGGCGAAGGGGGCGGCAATATAGATGCGGCCAATCATGTAACAGGAAGGTCTGTTTATGTCGATGACATCCCGGTTATGGAAGGAACATTGTTTGTAAAAGTCTTTGATTCGCCTGTAGCCCATGGCATCATCCGGGTAGTTGATTTTTCGGCGGCGGAACAAATGCCGGGCATTGTAAAAATATTTTCTTACAAAGATATTCCCGGAGAAAACCAGATCGGCGGCATCATTCCCGATGAACCCTTTCTGGCTGATCACGAAGTGCACTTCCG
>DMRT01000181.1 GCA_003455235.1 Chitinophagaceae bacterium | reverse complement strand
AAGGGTTTAAAATTGCTGCAATTTAATACTTAACAGGTTATTGTAAGAGTATATCTGTGCAGGAACAGGCGACGGCCGGTTTTTATATACTTATTAACGGATGGCTAGAAACAGGCAGGAGTTCACATATCAGTAATTTAACAAACATAAGAGGAAATTTTCCCCGGTATGCAGCATTTTCAAATCGGTACCTGTCATTTCCCCGGTGAAGGTATCCACCAATCGCTATATGAGTCTTTGTTCCTGTTTTCCGCATGAAGCAGTTGATCGCAGACAAATAATCGTTCAAAGATTCGTGTAAACCTGTTTACCAAAACCAACTGCAGGGTCCCGTCATTTAATTGACGGGATTTTTTTATGGAATCACCGGCACCCTGAATCTAACAGACTAAATTTATTAATATGAAAAAAGTATTACTGCTGCTGACGGTTTGCACGGTTTCGGTTCATCTGTCGGCCCAAACAACCAAAGCTGAGAAAGTGCCGCCCCCGCCTCCTCCCCCGCCAGCTGTTGCCGAAATACCCCCTCCACCCCCTCCGCCACCGGCACCGCCACAGGATGTGGTTGAAGAAGTTAAATTCACTCCCCCGGTGATCGTAAATGAGGAGGGATATTCCCTTTCTGTTCACCGCAACAACGGCAACGAAATGGTGTACGTGAAAAAGAACGGGGTCAGTGAAAAGATTCCGCTTTCTAAATGGAATGCCAACAAGGCTTTTTATGAAAAAAAATACGGCAAGTTACCACCGCCACCACCCCCTCCACCCGCTCCCCCTGCTCCTCCAAAAAAACCGAGTGCGCCCAAGCTGCCAACCGGTGAAGAATAAAAAAGTAAAAGCCTCCTTATGGGAGGCTTTTCAATTACATTAGCAGGCAGTTTTATACCGCAAAACTTTCTCCGCACCCGCAACTGCGGCTGGCATTGGGGTTATTGAAATAAAAACCTTTGCCGTTCAGTCCATCGCTGAATTCCAGTTCGGTATTCACCAGGTACAGGAAGCTTTTCAAATCGCAAACGATCTTTATTCCCTTGTCTTCAAACACCTGGTCCATCGGCTTCACTTCATTATCAAAATCCATTTTATAACTGAGGCCGCTGCAGCCACCCCCCACCACACCAACCCGTAAAAAATAAGCGGGGTCATTGGCAATACCCGCGTCGGCCATCAGGCTTTGCACCTTGGCTTTTGCTTTATCGCTTATGAAAATACTATTGTCTGTTGCTACCATATCCGTTGGGTGATTTGAAGATTAATGAACTACGCTTTCTTCAAACTTGATAGCTTCCATTCCGTTCTTAACGCGGTAATCGTTGATGGCGGCTTTGATGGCATCTTCGGCCAGTACACTGCAATGGATCTTCACCGGCGGAAGGTTCAATTCTTCCACGATGTCCATGTTATCGATCTTCAGCGCTTCGTCCACGCTTTTTCCTTTCAGCCATTCGGTGGCCAGGGAAGAAGAGGCAATGGCAGAACCGCATCCGAAGGTTTTGAATTTGGCATCGGTGATCATGCCGGTGGCGTCGTCTACCTGTATCTGCAGGCGCATCACGTCGCCGCATTCGGGAGCTCCCACCAAACCGGTGCCCACATTCTTTGCACTCTTATCCAGTGTTCCCACGTTTTTGGGGTTCTGGTAGTGATCAATTACTTTTTCTGAGTATGCCATGATTATTAATTTGATGATTTGATAATTAGTTAATTTAAAGATGATAGCCCGCCACCGGCCTGAAAATCATCTTCAAATTTTCAAACCAGGTAATTACCCAATTAGTGCGCTGCCCAGGAAATGGTGTTCAGGTCAATGCCTTCTTTATACATTTCCCACAGCGGGCTCATTTCCCTCAGCTTTAAAACGGTTTCACTCACTGCTTTTATTGTATAGTCGATCTGTTCATCGGTAGTGAATCTTCCCAGGCCAAAGCGCAGGGAAGAATGTGCCAGGTCATCGCCCAGGCCAAGCGCCTTCAGCACATAGCTTGGTTCCAGTGAAGCAGATGTACAGGCGGAGCCGCTGCTTAATGCTATATTTTTATTAAAGCCCATCATCAGCCCTTCTCCCTCCACGTGTTTAAAGGAAATATTACTTACGTGCGGCAGGCGGTGTTCGCGGCTTCCGTTTACATAAGCTTCCTCCAGTTTCAGTAATTCAGTTTCGAGTTTATCCCTCAGTATCGAAATACGCCTGGTATCTTCTTCCATATCGAGCATGCATAATTCGCAGGCTTTGCCGAATCCTACAATACCCGGCACGTTCAGGGTTCCGCTGCGCATTCCACGTTCGTGTCCGCCACCGTCCATTTGTGCGGTTACTTTCACCCGGGGATTTTTGCGGCGTACATACAGGGCACCCACTCCTTTCGGTCCGTACATTTTATGAGCACTGAACGCCATCAGGTCGATGCCGTCTTTGTTTACATCAACCGGTATTTTACCTACCGCCTGTGTGCCATCGGTAAACAGCAGCACGCCGTTCTTACGGGCAAGGGCACTTATTTCTTTGATCGGCTGTATGGTTCCGATTTCGTTATTGGCATACATGATGGCAATAAGAATGGTGGTGGGTTTAATGGCCGCTTCCAGTTCTTTCAGATCAATCAGTCCTTCGGCATTTACCGGCAGGTAAGTTACCTCGCCGCCCAGTTTTTCAATATGCTTACAGGTATCGAGTACGGCTTTGTGTTCGGTAGTGGCGGTAATAATGTGATTCCCTTTGCTGGCATACATTTCATATACGCCCTTGATGGCAAGATTATCTCCTTCTGTAGCGCCGCTGGTAAAAATAATTTCTTTCGGATCGGCACCGATCAGTTTGGCCACCTGTTCCCGGGCATAATCAACTGCTTCCTCGGCTTCCCATCCAAACGGGTGGTTGCGGCTGGCAGCATTCCCGAAATGTTCCAGGAAATATGGAGTCATCGCCTCCAGTACCCGGGGATCCATGGGGGTGGTGGCGTTATTGTCAAGGTAAATCGGTAATTTCAGCATAAATCCATCTATTTAGTTTCTGTTCGTATAACGCAAAATTACTGCAAATGGTTCTATTTTAAAGGCAACAAAAAGGCTTTTGGTCAAAATTACCGATTTCGTAAAGAGTCTTTTTTTATGTAAAAACCCGGGGTTTGTCATCCTCAGCTCATTCACCGCACCGGTGGCTGAAAATGAACCAGAATTACCGGTCTACCACTTAAAAACTGCCAAAATGAAAAAGAGAATCACCCCCCTTTTTGCCATTTCATTGTTTACATGCCTCTTGTTTTCCGGACTCCCATCCACTGCAGGCGGCATTCATCTTTATGTGGCTACCAACAAGGAGAATTATTCGCTGGCCGAAAAGGTCCGGTTCCAGGTCTTCCTGCTGAACCCCACCCCGGGCACCAACCATACGGCTTTTGTTGAGCTGCTGGACTGCCAGGGAAACAGGCTGGTAAAAAAAATGCTTCCATTCAGCTATAATATTTCGTGGGGAGATGTAGACCTCCCTGAAAACTTGTCCGGGCAGTTCTGCATCCTTTACTGCTATGTTGCGGATAAAGACAGCATCCAGAGCAGCGTGAGCAAGAAAATATTTATTGCCGGCAAGGCGGAAAAGACAGAAAAAAAATGGCTGGTCAACAGCTTTTATGAAGGAGACAGTTTTGTGGCAGAATCTCCCAATAATATTCTTATCCGCTGTACCGATGAAAAGGCCGATCCCATCAGTGTGAAAGGTAAAATCGTGGACGATAAGAACCAGGTGTATGCCCTGTTTGAAACCAATAAACAGGGTTATGCCAAA
>DMRT01000276.1 GCA_003455235.1 Chitinophagaceae bacterium | reverse complement strand
ACCACGTCCCATTTTTCGGCCATTACTTTTTTAATCAGTTCTTCCGCATCGGGCACTTCATCAATCACTGCATTGGAAAATTCTTCCAGCAGGATCTGTTTCAGTCCCTTGCGAACAATGGTATGATCATCTGCAATTAAGATACGCAACATAAAAAAAATTTAATCAGAGGTTTTTACCGGTTCCAGCGGAAGGGAGATCAGGATCTCCGACCCATGGCCTGGTTTGCTTTTTATTTCATAGGTTCCGCCGATAAGCAGGCTGCGTTCTTTAATACCAAGGAGGCCCAGTGTCTTTTTGCCCTTGATGGCATCCACGTCGAAACCGACACCGTTGTCTTTGATACTAATGTACAAACTTTTATCATCGCTGTCAAGCGTGGCTTCCACCTGGCTGGCATTGGCGTGACGGGCCACATTGGTAAGCACTTCCTGGTAAATGCGGAATAAGGCGGTGGCCGTAGCCGGCTTCACCGATATTTCCCCCGCTTTATTGGTGAATACTACATGTGTTCCAGACCGTCGTTCAAATTCCTCACTCTGCCATTCCAGCGCCGCCAGTAACCCGAGGTCGTCCAAAATGCTTGGACGCAGGTCTGTGGCAATTTTCCGGACCGTGGCAATGGTGGAATTCACCAGCTCAATGCCGTCTTTCATTTTACGGGTTACTTCTTCATCCGTACTGCTTATCTTCCTGGAAAGCCAGTGCATATCCATTTTAAGTCCCGTGAGCTGCTGACCCAGTTCATCATGTATTTCACGGGCAATATTGGTACGCTCATCTTCCCGGATGCTTTGCAGGTTCGACACCAGCATGCGGATGTCTTCGTACGATTTCTGCAACAGCTCTTTTGCTTTGTATTCTTCCGTTACATCGTGCGACAGGCCAAGCCATACCATCCGGCCTTCGTACATGATCTGGTGACTGTAGGTTTCCACATGGATGATGGTACCGTCTTTCTTTTTATGCCGCCAGGCACGTACGTTGATGATGCCGGGTTTCATGGTATCCACTTCCTTCAGGAAGTTATCGATGTCTTCCGGCGGACGCAGGTCTCTGGTGCTGAGCCTTAAAAATTCTTCCCGGCTGTATCCGTACTGTTTAATCGCCGCATCATTTACATCAATGATCATCAGGTCGGGGATGGTAACCATCCACATGGGCAGCGGGTTGTTATAAAACAGGAGACGGTATTTCTGTTCAGACAACTGCAGTTTTTCCTCCGAGTTCTTCCGGTCGGTGATGTCTTCGGCATATCCATATTCGATGTTGGCTCCCTTTGTATCGGTTACCACATTGGTATTGGCATGGATCCACCTGGTTTCGCCATCGGGACGTATGATGCGGTACGATAAACTCGACTGCCTGGTGACGGGGAGGTTCTTAAATGCTTCCGCCAGTAATTGTTTGTCATCCGGATGAACCGCATCGATAAAACCTGCGGGATTCTTATACAATTCGTCTGCTTTCCGGCCCCATATGGTTTCGTAAGAAGGACTGATGTACAGCGTTTCAAAACTGTCGAGATTATTTACCCAGTATACCCCGGAGATATTTTCCACCAGGCTTTGGAACTGCATCTTCGATTTTAAAATCTCTTCTTCATTCCGTTTGCGTTCGGTGATGTCGCGGATACTGGCTGATACCAGCAACCCCTCTGTTGCTTCCAGCGGACTCAGGCTGATCTCGATGGGAAACTCTTCGCCGTTCTTGCGCATGCCGTACAGTACCAGTCCTTCGCCCATCGGTCTTGTTTTGGGATTTTTGAAAAATTCCTTCAGGTGGTGCCCGGTATGAATGTCTTTATAACGGGCGGGCATCAGGATGGACACATGCTGACCAATCAGCTCCTGTTTGGTATACCCAAACACTTTTTCGGTTTGTGTATTGCTGAGCTGAACCTGTCCGTCTTCATTTACAATCACCATGGCATCAGCTGCTGATTCAAGCAGGGTTCTGAATTTATTGTCGGCTTTCTTCCGTTCGGTAATGTCGATGATGCTTCCGCGTATCAGCATCTTGTTTTCGGCAGGCAACCGCACCAGCCATACTTCGCAGGGAATGGTATTGCCTTCCTTATCACAGTGAGTCCATTCAAAGACGGGTTTATCACCTTCCAATGCCTGGCGGATATATTCAGCTGCTGCTTCCTGCGATGAGCGGCCGTCTGCCTGGTATGGGGGACTTACCGACACCGGGCCGGTCTTTAATAATTCTTCTTCTGTCATTTTAAACAGACGGCTGGCGCTGGTACTTACACTTACAAATTTCTGCTGGTCTACATCAAAAACCACCAACGCTTCGGGTGCATGCTCCACCAGGGCCTTGTAATTTCCCTGGCTTTCCAGTAAGGCTTTTTCAGCCTGCTTGCGCTCGGTGATGTCACGCACAAAGGATTGATAGCGGCCATCCTGAAGTTTTTTGGCACTTATTTCCACGTCAATAATGGAACCATCTTTGCGCATCAGCCGGTGTTCATTGATCACCGTATTTCCTGACTCCAGTTGCGAAACTTTAACCGGGTTATTAGCAAGATCCTCCGGCGGCACCAGGGACATAAATCTCATTTTCGTGAGCTCTTCCCGGGTATAACCCAACATCCGGCAACCGGCTCCATTTACATCCAGAAAGACGGTATCTTCCCCGGCAATGAATATTCCATCTGAGGCCTGTTCAATGATGGTGCGGAATTTCTCTTCGCTTTCCTGTATTTTTTTTGCTGCTTTTTCCTTTTCTGAAATATCAAACCCCACACCCATCAGGCAGCCCTGGCCTTCGTATTGAATGGCCTGTCCGGTGAAATAATGCATGATCTTTTCCCCCTTCTTAGTCAGGAACCCCGCTTCCACCTGGTCTTGGCCGGTCACAAAAACATTGGCGATCTTTTCCTGCAGCAACTGTTTTTCAGGCTCATCAAAAAAATCCAGCGGGTGCATACCACTTATTTCTTCCCCGGTATAGCCGGTTATGGTTTCGAAGTTTTTATTCCAGCGAAGGAATTTTCCTTCCCGGGTATACAGGTAGAAAACGCCGGGCAGGCTGTTGATGATTGAATCAGACAATTCTTTTTCTTTCAGGATCTGCTTCTCTGTTTTTTCCCGGTCGGTAACATCCTGCATGGCGCCCAGTATGCGCTGGGGTTTACCCTGTTCATCGTATTTAATGTAGGCCCGGTCGTAAAAAGTGCGGTATTCTCCACCGGCTGTTTTAAAATGGAATTCTTCGGCAATGGAATTCTCCGATCGTTCAATGGCCTGGTTCAGCCGCTCCACAATGCCCTGCTGTTCGTCGGGATGGATCCGGTCGAGGAACATTTCAAAGTCGATCTTTTCATCTAATGAATCAAAACCATACAGGCTGTACAGTTTTTTGTTTCCCCAGGTTTCGTTGTTACGGAAATCATGATCCCACACGGCATCGTTGGTGGCCTGTGCAATGATGGCAAAACGCTCGTTGGATATCCGCACTTTTTCTTCGGCTTTTTTCCGTTCGGATATATCCCGTACAAAAGCCAGGAATCGCTCGCCCGAAATGAATTTGGCGCTTACCTCCACATCCAGCAGTGTACCGTCTTTCCGTTTCATGCGTCGCTCGGCACGGGCACCGCCGGCATTCATCATTTCGGAAAACTGGAACGGGTTTGCTGCCAGGTCTTCGGGCACCACCAGGTCGTATATATTTAATGCACTCATTTCTTCCGGGGAATACTGTGACATTTTATAGCCACTTGAGTTTACGACCAGGAATCGCCCTTGCTTGTCAGCAATAAAAATCCCGTCGTTTGCCTGCTCTACCAGGGTGCGGTATTTTTCTTCGCTTTCCTCAATGAGCAGCTGTGCTTTTTTCTGCTCGGTGATGTCGCGGCTGGTGATGATAAATCCACTGGGATCACCTTCTTTTGTTTTCAGCAGGCTGAGGCCGCTATGTAAATAGGTTTTTACCTGTGTATGGGGGTGTATGAAATTGAATTCGCCACGCCAGTGCCCTTCACTGTATACTTTTTTAAATACCTCTTCGGTGCTGGTGCCGGGAAAATCGAATGTAACCAGTTCGGGAATGCGTTTGCCGATCACTTCTCCGGAAGTAAGTCCGTACAGGTCTTCGCAGGCTTTGTTCCAGCTTACGATGCAGCGGTTCATGTCGAGCGATGTGATGGCATCCGATACACTCTCCAGCAGGCGTGCCTGGTACTGCGATTCCCGTTCATTTTTTTTCCGTTCCGTAATATCCCGTATAAAACCGATCAGTGTATGCGAGCTGGCCATCTTGGAGTTCACTTCAATATCCAGGGTGCTGCCGTCTTTGCGTAACAGCCGTCGCTCATACAGCAGTGCTTTGCCCTGCATCAGTTCATTAATACGCAGCGGGTTGGTATCCACGTCATCGGCGGGTACAAATTTATAAAGGTGCTGTCCCAGCATTTCATTCTCCGGGTAGCCGCTCAGCAGGCAAATGCTTTTGTTTACTTCAATAATATATCCATCCAGGTCGGTGATCACAATGCCGTCGCTGGCCTGCTCCACCAGGGTACGGTATTTCTCTTCGCTTTCCTGCATCAGCAGTTCGGCTTTTTTATTGCCGGTAATGTCGATGGCCGAAGTGAGCCAGTATTGTTCATTGCCGAATTCCAGTTCTTCAATCGAGAGCAGGATGCTGTGTTGCTCCCCGTCCCGGGTTTTAATATGGGCCTCATAATTGGCTACGTAGCCATCCACAACCAGCAGCTGATCCAGTTCGGTGCTGATGAGCTCTCTTTTTTCACTGTCTGTTTTACTGAGCAGGCCTGCTTCTTCCGATGGCTTTCCCAGTAATTGCTCCCGCGGTGCTTCAAGCAGGGAAGCATATGTTTCATTTACATCCACAATGCGCCAGGCGGTATCGTATATAGCCAGGCCAAGCAGGTTTGAATGAAAGGCTTTGGAAAATTTTTCTTCGCTTTGTTTCAGCTGGCGGGTACGCAACCGTACCAGTTCATCCAGTTTTCGGGGACGCCGGGCAACATGGTAAATGAACAGGGCGCCCAGGAGGGAAAACAGCAATCCGAAAAAAATGAACAACAGGATATCGGCCAGGTCATTCAGCGATGTTTCTTTGGCCACCGATAATTTCCATTCCCCGTTGGGTACATTCACCGACACAGATTGACCCACGGCTATGTCTTTATTATGGCGGATAAAGAATTCTTCCTCCTGTGTATCCGGGTTGATTTTGGAAAGCTGGAAATAATATCCGCCTGTTCCGGTGGTATCGATGCCCGCCGCTTTCAGCAGGGTGGGCATTTTAATTACCACGGCAGAAAATCCCCAGAATTTTCCATTTCGGAACAGGGGCAACCGGCCCACCACGCCGATACCTCCCTGGCGCAGGTTGAAAGGGCCGGCAAAGTAGAGTTCCTTTTTCTCAATGGCTTTATAAGCTTCTTTGTTCCGGCTAGGGTCTTTTAAGATGTCATAGCCGAGCACTGCTTCATTTCCCTGGAGTGGGTATACATACCTGATTACACCGCCCGGAACCAGCTGCAGGGCATCCACTTCGTTTCCGGATACCAGGATCTGGCTGGCTACCGAATCGAAGTTGTTCACCTGCCCGTTGTTGTCAACAAAGAAGGAAAGTATTTTCGTGGCCGAGAGGCTATAAGCGAGCGACTGCTGCAGTTTATCAGTAGCTGCATTGGCCACATCATATACATCTTTTTTCTGCGACTCCTTTAAAATAAGATAACGCTGGTAGATAAGCACGGATAATAAAAGAGCCAGAATTATGAAGGAAAGAAGCCCCAGTACGGCCGGTTTGTTCAGCAGATTAAACGGGCTACCGGCAGGAGTTGCCTGTTTTTTTGCAAATGGTTTGCGGGATGACTGTTTAGCTGACATGGTTTGATAAAGACTTACAGAATCACTGGATTTTAAATGAGGACGTAATCATTATGGGTTACAAAATTAACCACTCGGCAGCACCGATGCATTCCATCGCTGATAGAATGTTCTGCGAAATAAAGTTAGCTTAATTCTTACCCAAGTCGTGATTTTTCTACAACAAAATTAAGATTCTTACTATGACCTTCCCGACACTATTATTTTCCGATTCCCGTTTCTCATTCTGATCAACCTATAAATCCTGACAATATCCTAAAACGCCTGTCATGCGTACAACAGCCGCCCGCAAGATCAGCATCTATCTGAAAATAGATTCCAACAGCATCAATGCGTATTTCAATCCGCACGACCCGGCACGTTTGGATAAGCGTCAGCTTGGACACGATTTCCAGGAATACTTAAATAACTCACTGGCCGGAGCGGGCAGACATACCATGATCGACTTTAAAGTGTTCTGCTGCGATTCGGGCAATATGCGGTTCATGGTGGATCCGCTGATACGCACCATCCGCCGCCATTTCCAGATACGCAAAATGCTGAAGGAAGCGGAGTTCAGGAAGTTTAAAAAAAAGAATTATACCCTGCTGATGATCAGCATACTGGTGGTGATGCTTTTCCAGGGCGTGGTTCCCCTGGTATTCGGACAGGATCACCGCATCCATTCCATGTTCAGCAATGCCATCGACGTATTCAGCTGGGTTATTTTATGGAAACCCATCGAGCGGTTGATATTTTACTGGAATCCGTTCCTGAAAGAAATACTGCTGTTTACTAAAATGCAGCATGCCAAAGTAAATATTGTCGAAAGTGAAGAAGAGCTTATTAATTATCACCTGGAGCATTATGATGCAGCCTGACGGAATTGCGCAGTCAAAAACCGGAATCGAGAATTACAATATGCTCAGTGCCGGTGAAGCCTATGTATGGATGCCCGTGGTGCATCACAAAGGCAGGAAAGGTTTTTATACAGAAATGCGGTATAACTACGAGGCAGCGAAAACCGCCTCGGTGTATGCCGGCAAAAGTTTCAGCAGGGATGCGGCTCTTTCGTACGACATCACGCCCATGGCCGGACTGGTACTGGGGGAATATACCGGGGGATCAGCAGCCGTAAACATGGAACTGGAATATAAGAAGGTCTTTTTTTCGAGCCAGACCCAATACACCCTAAACAAAAACGACCGGGCGGAGAATTTTTTCTTCAACTGGTCGGAACTGGGTTACCAGCCCCTGAAATGGTTTTATGCAGGTGCAAGCACCCAGCTTACAAAGCTGTACCGCGGAAAACCGGTGGCTGAATATGGGTTGATGCTGGGACTGGTATTTAGCAAAATCACCATCCCGGTCTATGTATTTGATCCGCTGGGAAAAAATAAAAATTACATCATCGGCATCAATGCAGAATGGTAACCAATAAAAATTAAAACGGCAGCAACCACTGCCGGCAACAACCAATATGAAAAACCAAATCCAAACCAAGTCTATGAAAAGAATTTTCCTTTTGATCATGGTATCATTGCTGGCCATGGCCGTATCTGCCCAGGTAGGTGTGGGCACCACTGCCCCCAATTCCACCTTGGATGTGCGGGGTTCCGTGTCTACCAACTACCGGGCCTTCACAGCCAACACATCGGCTGGCTCAACCGATAACGTACTTGTGTTTACCGGCAGCAGTGCTGCTACGCTGACGCTTCCTACGGCCGTGGGCTGCGATGGACGGTCGTACGTAATCAAGAATGCCAGCACCACCGGCCCGGTGCCTGTGCTAACCATTGCCACCACGGCATCGCAAACCATTGATGGTATCGCATCGTGGGTACTGGATGAAAGTTATGAAACCGTTACGCTGATCAGCAATGGCGTCAACTGGAGCATTTCTGCACAAAGCCTGTCGGCCGGATCGGGTACCGACTGGACGCAGGGCGGAAACAGCCTGGCTTCTATCCGTAACCTGGGAACCATCAGTAACCATGCTCTTCCCTTCATTACCAACAATACCGAAAAAATGCGCCTTACCACTTCGGGTAACCTGGGCATTGGTACTTCTTCATTCAATGGAACCAACCCGGAAAAATTACTGGTGGATGCCGGTACCACCACGTCGGTGAATGCCATCGTGGGTAAAGGATCCATCGATAGTTACCTGCAGCTGAATATTCAGAACAACTCGGCCGGTGCCAACTCATCGTCAGACGTGGTAGCCACCGCCAACAACGGAAGTGAAACCACCAACTACGTGGATATGGGCATCAACGGCGGCAGCAATACCAGCGGGGTGATGGGTTCAGCCAATGATGCATACTTATATAATATAGGGCAGAACCTGCTCATCGGTACCGGTACCGCAGCCAAATCGCTGGTGTTTATGACCGGCGGCACCACCCAGAGCAGCAATGAAAGGATGCGTGTTGATGGAAACGGCAAAGTGGGTATCGGCACCAATGCCATTCCGAAAGGAGCAACCGGCATTGCCAAGTTCGCCCTGGAAGGAACCAATGCATCCACCAGCGGACCGCACCAGCAGTTCACCACTTCAACGGATAACTACCCGTTGCTGCAAAACCTGAACTGGTCGCACGACTATGTATACAATGCCTATGATGCGTATTTCGACGGCGCATGGAGAAGCGGTACCACCGCCGGCGGAAACTTTGTATTGGGTAAAGAAGCCGGAAAATTTCTTTTGCAGTATGGCAACACCAACACACAGGGATCGGCCATCACCTGGAACAATGGTATTGCGCTTAATACAAGTGGCAACGTAGGTATGGGTACCGCCACATTTAATGCCACCAACCCCGAGAAATTACTGGTAGACGCCGGAACAACCAGTTCTGTAAATGCCATTGTGGGTAAAGGTTCCATCGACAGTTACCTGCAGCTGAATATCCAGAACAACTCATCCGGAACCAGTGCCTCTTCCGACGTGGTGGCCACGGCCAACAACGGAAGCGAAACCACCAACTATATTGATATGGGTATCAACGGCGGTAACTACTCCGGCGGGGTGATGGGTGCAGCCAATGACGGCTATATCTATAATATGGGTCAAAACCTGCTGATCGGAACCGGTACAGCAAACAAATCACTCGTGTTTATGACCGGTGGTACTGCCCAGGGCTCCAATGAAAGAATGCGCATTGACGGAACCGGTAAAGTAGGAATCGGGTTAACAGCCCCCACCTCCACCCTGCATGTAACCGGGTCCACCGCTTATTCAACCACGGCAAAAACAGCCAACTATACAGCAACCGCATCGGATTATTCCATCATCTGCAATAATACATCGGGTGCCATCACCATCAGTTTACCAGCCGCTTCCGGATGTGCCGGAAGAACCTATGTGATCAAAAAAATATCCGGTGCATCCAACAACGTGGTAATTGATCCGAATGCCTCTGAAAACATTGACGGCGCCTCTACCCGCACTCTGACGGCTCAGTATGAAAGTGTGCTGATCCAGAGCGATGGCTCCAACTGGTTTATTCTGGCGAAGCTGTAACCTGTTATTATCAACCATTGTTTGCAGAATCATGAAAACAATTTTAAAAATACTGCTGCTGTTCATACTGTTTTTACGAAGCTTTAAAGACATGTTTTATAAAAGCGCAGTACCAACCAAAACACCATGACAAGAATCATCCTCATACTGTTGTTTGCCCTGCCGGCTGTATCCATGGCACAGGTATCTGTGCGTAACAATGGTACCCTGTATGTAAGCAACACCGCAGATACCATCTATATAAACGGTGGCTTCACCAATGCTTCGGGTGCTGCATTCACCAATAACGGAATGCTGTACGTAAGCCAGGACCTCAGCAACAGCCAGTCGGCCATGGCAGCAGGCACCGGCCGTTTGTACCTGAACGGAACCGGGCTTCAGACCATCACCGGTTCACAACCATTTAAAACCTACGACCTGGTTACGGATAATGTTGCCGGTTTCCTGGTAAACAATAACCTGAGTGTAAGCGGGGTGCATACCTATACTGCTGGTTTAATCACCACATCGGCAACACCCAATTATATGATCTACGAAGCGGGCTCTTCCTATTCGGGAAGCAGCGATGCCCGCCACGTGAATGGATGGGTAAAAAAATTCGGGAACAGCAACTTCATCTTCCCGGTGGGCAATGACACCTACGAACGGCCTGTAACCTTATCATCATTGAGCGCTTCCGGCGAATACAATGTACGGTACAATGTAAATCCCACACCCAACCGTACCAACCTGAACACCCCGCTGGTACTGGTGGATACCTTTGAATACTGGACCATCAACCGAATCAGCGGCGGCAGCGCCCAGGTTACGATGAACTGGGACCAGGCCAAGGTTCCCTTTCCCAATGTAATGCTGAGCGGCATACGGGCTTCGTACTATAACGGAAGTTTATGGACAAACATCGGCGGTTCCGCTACCGGTGTGGTGGCAACATCAGGTTCCGTTACTTCCGGCAGCACCAATATTTTCAACACCAATTTTGTAATTGCCAGCGTATCATTTGTACTGCAGGCAAAGATCATAACATTTACCGCAGACCGCAGCAACGGAGCCACCCGGGTCAATTACAGCATCGGCAACGAGCTGAATGTTGACCGGTATGAACTGGAAAAAAGCGATGACGGCATCAGCTTCCGCACCATCCACACACAAAATGCCAACAACCGGAACAACACCGAGTTTTACAGTTATACCGACAACAGCGCCTTACGGGGCACTGCTTACTACCGTTTAAAAATGACCGAGCTGAGCAACCGGGTAACTTACTCCGCCATTGTTTCGGTGGCCGATCATTCAAAAGAACTGTACATAGTGAGGAACCCGGTAAGTGATCGTATTGACCTGTATGCAGGCACTTCTGCAACGGGCACGTACATGTACCGCATTACCGCCACCAACGGACAGGTTATACAGACAGGGACACTTAACATCGGTCAGCCCGGTGTTCATTCCATCAGTCTGCCACCGTCTATGTCTGCGGGGTCGTATGTGCTGGAGATGAAGAGCAATAGCATCAGTTTGCAGAAACTGATCATAAAACAGTAATCGTTCCTTCTCAAATAAAAGGCTCCCGCCCTGCGGGAGTTTTTTTATGCCAGTGCGGGAAGCAGTTTTATTTCGTTGCGGTAAAGAATGATCTTCTTTTCGTTTTCCAGCTGTTTCAGCAGGCGGGAGATCACCACTCTCGATGTGGCCAGGTCATCGGCCACCTGGTAATGTGATGCTTTTACCACGCTGGAGCCCGAAAGCCGTTGCTTTTCTTTCAGGTAAGCAATGAGGCGTTCATCCAGCTTATGAAAAGCGATGCTTTCGATGGAGCGGAGCAGTTCCAGGAAGCGTTCATTGAAACTGCGCATGATGTAATTCTTCCAGCTGGTATAGCGGCAAAGCCATTCCTCCAGCTTTTCATACGGGATGGCAATCAGTTCCACCTCGTCTTCGGCAATGGCCTTCACCTCGCTCTTCTTGGCCTCCATGCAGCAGCTGTATGCCATGGAACAGCTTTCGCTGCTCGACAGGTAGTAGAGCAATATTTCGTTCCCGGTTTCATCCATGCGGAACACTTTGATGGTTCCTTTCAGCACAATGGGCATCATGCGGATGTATTTTCCATAATCGATGATGATGTCGCCTTCCTTGAATTGCTTTATTTCACCGTAGCGGTAAATTTCCTTTACCAGTTCCGGTTCAAACAGGTTAGTAAATACAGGTTCTTGCTGCATGATGTTGTGTGCGGATGTTTCGTCACAAAAATATACAGAATCGATCAACCGCCATTGCCTGCTTTGGAAGAGGCTTTTTTACCGCCAGCTTCCTGCTTTTTCTGTACTGCCAGCACCGGCGGAAAAGGCCCGTACTTGTGCTGCTTTTCGGAAAATGAATCGATATAGGGACCAAAGGGATGGTCAACAGGTTTTAATGAGAGGTTGGGCCAGTCACGGGGTACGGCCAGGTGCGGCCGGGGTTGAGATAATATGAATGCTGATACATCCCAGGCTTCTTCATCGGTGAGCTGCGGATTCTGATAGCGGGTGCCGAACGGCATATTGTATTTCACATATTTTGCAAAACTGCTGATGCGGTATAGACCGGCTCCATCGTTGAAACTGCTGTTGCCCCAGAGCGGCGGATATGTGAATTCTGTTTTATCCTGGCTTAGTGTTCCCTCTCCATTTGCCTGGTGACAACTCTGGCATTTACTGATATACACCTGTTGACCGTTGGCAGAATCGGCGGCCCGGTTGAGGTAGGCCAGGTCTTTAAATCCCGAGCCGGCAGCCTTTTGTCCCTTAAGCACATTGCTTCCGATAAACTCAATATAGGCCCTGATGGCCTGCATTTCTTTTCCGGTGCTGTCGGGTGCTTTCCCATTCAGGCTTCGTTCAAAGCAATCATTGATGCGTTTGAAAATGGTTTCCACGGTGCCGCTTCTGGGTCTGAATTTGGGATAGAGCGACGCCACCGAGCCATAGTTATTACCGAATACCACGGTGCCCGCCTGCAGGTGACAGTTCTGGCAGTTCATGCCATTGCTTATTTTCAATACCGAACCATGTGGACCCAGGTATACCGACGTATGCGTTACCAGTTCCTTGCCGTACTCCACCAGTTGCTTTTGTTTGGGATCCGCAATGCTGCCGATATCCGGGGGAGTCCAGTAAACCGTATGGTCAATGCCTGCGGCAGAATCAACCGTGGGTTGTTTCCCGTTTGACTGGTTTTGACCGGTAGGAAGAAGAAAGGGAAGAATAATGATGGTAGCCACCAGCACACCAACGACAAGCAGCAAAATATTGATGATGTTCAGAAGACTTCGTACCAGTTTATCCTGTTCGGTGTTTGGCATATTAATGACCGCCGGATCCGGGCAGAGCCTACCAGCGTGCCAAACAAATATACTGGACCGGATTAAGAAGCCATAGCGAAACGGCTTATTATTTCACCAGCTGGTTCACGGTTTCCCAGGTACCGCCGTTGATTACGTTCTTAAACCCGTTCTGCTCCAGGATGGCTTTGGCCTGCCCACTCCTCATGCCACTGCGGCAAAACACGACGATGTTTTCTTTTCCTTTGAATTTTGCCAATTGCGACGGCACCCTGTCGAGCGGAATGTTCACCGCACCTGGCACGCTGCCACCGGCAAATTCGCCCGGTGTGCGCACGTCTACGAGGAAAGCATTTTTGCCGATCACTTCTTTCAGCTCAGCGGATGGTTTGCCGCCAAACAACATTTGAAATAAACCCATGATGATTGTTTTATGTAGTAAAATTCTTCAGTACGCTTATCAGCCCGTTCTTAGGCACCACCCCGCTTTGCCGCCATACTGGTTTGCCTTTCTTAAACAGAATGAGGGTGGGCACACCCTGCACCTGGTAGTGGTGGGCAGCCTGCGGGCTTTTGTCCACATCTACCTTGATGATGGTAACGGCATTGCCCATTGCTGCTTTTACTTCTTTAAGAATGGGTGACATCATTTTACAGGGGCCGCACCATTCAGCAAAGAAATCAACCAGCACCGGTTGTTCAGAATCGATTATCTCGTTAAACGTCATTCCTGTATTTTTTTATCCGTGGCTGGTTTTTCTTTCCGGAACAGGCCAAACAGCAGTGCCCCCATCAGCGCCCCGTACAAGGTACTGTTCAGCGGCTTTGAAGTAATGGCACAGGTGCCCGAGGCGCAGCCCACTTGTTGCCAGTAGATGAAACCGGCAAGGGCGCCCACGATTGCACCAATAAAATAAAGCAGGTTGCTTTTAAACCACTTCTTCATACACGGTTTCTTTGGTGAACGATTTTTCTTTTACAGGAGGTACTGCACAGTTACCGGCTGCACATCCTATATTGAACAGGGGCATGATGGTAAATAAAATGCCGGCAATCCCGAACAACACATCCTTCATCATCACCGCCTGCACCGTAATGGCAATACCCATGATCAGTCTCAATAGTCTTACCAGGTTCCAGTTGCGGAAGATCGCCTGTTTCATGTTGATTATTTATTTGCAAAGATAACGTGCGCTGTACCGGCACTCCGTAACAAAGGTTACACAAAAAAGCAGCCAATGGCTGCCTGCATAGTATAGGTTTTCCGGGAATTATTTCTTTAAAAATGCTGAATACATCCATTCCTGCAACAAACAGTTCATTTGCCGGCCGGCCAAAGCGGGCTGGTTTTCCAAACAACCACTGCTTTATTTCTTTGCCGGGCAGGTGTTCAGTCCAACCAGTTTATACAGCGGGCAAAAACCAACCAGGCTGGTAAGAATAAATACAGCGGCAATGGCCAGCAACACAATACCCAGCGTACCGGTAATGATGTTGGTGAAGTACAAGATTGCTACGGCAGCAGCCACCAGTATGCGGATGATTC
This sequence comes from Chitinophagaceae bacterium, assembly GCA_003455235.1. Classification (GTDB taxonomy): domain Bacteria; phylum Bacteroidota; class Bacteroidia; order Chitinophagales; family Chitinophagaceae; genus Ferruginibacter. Next base: position 3,025 of record DMRT01000276.1, on the reverse strand, counting down.
TGTCGGCATTTCCCATATTCTTTTTCATATAGATAAATTTTACGAAAGGTAGAGCAGGCAGAGCATGCCTGCGGTAACAAATGTTACATATCCGTTATAACATGCTGGTCGGACAAACATAGTCTGTCCGGGGAACCGGTGTTTTAATCATCTCGCTGAATCCGCCGCTCACATCGGAAAAATTATCCCAGCCCCGTTGCTTCAGGATCGATGCGGCAATCATGCTGCGGTAACCACCTGCACAATGCAGTACAAAGTGTTTTTCTTTTGGAAATTCAGCTAGGTGATCGTTGATCTGGTTCAGGGGGATATTGATGGCATCCACCACGTGTTCCGAATCGAATTCACTTTTTTTGCGCACATCAATCACCAGTGGCTTTTCTTCTTCGTATAGCCGGGCAAATTCCCCGGCGCTGATGCGTTTAATGGATTCTGTTTCCATACCGGCTTTTTTCCAGCTTTCAAAACCGCCTTCGAGGTAACCCAGTGTGTTATCGTATCCAACCCTCGACAGCCGGATGATGGATTCTTCTTCACGGCCGGGATCGGTAACCAGCAAAATCTGCTGCTTAACGTCGGGGATCATTTCACCCACCCATTGGGCAAAGTTTCCGTCGATCCCGATATTGATGCTGTTGGGAATATATGCTTTTGCAAAATCGCTTGCATTCCTTGTATCGAGTATCAGGGCACGGCTTTCATTGGCCACAGCTTCAAATTCCGGAACGGCCATTGGTTTTTTGCCCCGCTGCAGAATGGTGTCCAGGCTTTCATAACCTTTGATGTTCATCAGTACATTCTGCGGAAAATAAACCGGTGGCGTGGTAAGCCCGGTGAGCAGCTGTTTAATAAATTCTTCTTTGCTAAGGGAAGGATTCAATGCATAGTTCACCTGTTTCTGGTGACCCAGCGTGTCGGTGGTTTCTTTGCTCATCATTTTACCGCAGGCACTTCCGGCTCCGTGGTTGGGATACACGATGAGGTCATCGTTCAGCGGCATGATCTTATTGCGGAGCGATTCATATAAATGTCCCGCCAGCTTTTCCTGTGTGAGTTCCGCCACCACATGCTGGGCCAGGTCGGGCCGGCCTACATCTCCAATGAAGAGGGTGTCGCCGGTGATGAGGCCATGTTCTTTCCCGTTTTCATCAATGAGCAGGTAAGTGGTGCTTTCCATGGTATGACCAGGTGTATGGATCACTTTTACCGATGCATGGCCCACTTTAAACAGTTCTCCGTCTTTGGCAACGATGGCCGGGTAGCCGGGTTTGGCAGTTGGACCAAACACCACCTGGGCGCCGGCTTTTTTAACCAGGTCGAGGTGCCCGCTTACAAAGTCGGCATGAAAGTGTGTTTCAAAAACATATTTGATCGTTGCATTGTCTTTGGCAGCCCGGTCAATGTATGGCTGTACTTCCCGCAGGGGGTCAAAAATGGCGGCTTCGCCATTGCTTTCAATATAATACGCAGCATGGGCTATACAGCCTGTGTAGATCTGTACTACTTTCATGATTATTTTTTAGGCAAATCTCGCTAACCGGCTGGTGGAATTTGGTAACATAAGTAACACCGGGGTATGATCTTAATCAGGGGAGTGGGTAAGGAAGGAGGTTGGTAGTGGCCTCGCCAGGAATCGAACCTGGATCTGGAGCTTCGGAAACTCTTATACTATCCATTGTACTACAAGGCCGGTTGGGCTGTTGGTTTAATTGTTTATTAGTTTATTGGTGTAAAACCAGGCAGCTCTACCAATAAACCGGTAAACTAATAATCCAATTACCTCTTATTTTCCCAGGTGCGAAAAGTTACTGCCGAATATCTTTACCGCAATGGCGAGCAATATTACGCCAAAAAATTTTCTGATGACCACCATTCCGTTGGGACCCAGCATTTTTTCTATCCATTTCAGTGATTTCAGCACCAGATAGATGAAAATACAGTTCACCAGGATACCGATCAGGATATTAATATCATTATAATTGGCCTTCAGACTCATGATGGTGGTAAGTGTACCCGACCCTGCAATCAGCGGAAAGGCAATGGGAACCACGCTGCCGCTTTTGGGGTTGTTGTCCTGCTTAAAAAATTCGATGCCCAGCACCATCTCCAGTCCGATGATGAAGATGACAATGCTGCCGGCCACGGCAAAGGATTGTACATCCAGCCCCAGGATATTCAGGAACTGCTGACCTACCAGCAGGAAAAGCACCATCAGTCCGCCCGATGCCAGCGTGGCCTGGGTAGACCGGATCTCCCCTCCCATTTTGGCACGCAGGGCGGCCAGCACGGGAATATTACCCACCATATCAATCACCGCAAAAAGGGTGAAAGAAATGGTAAGTATCTCTTTGGCAGAGAGATTGTCGAATGTCATCCGGTTTTTTTTTGCAAAGATAATCAGCCCGGCATAAAGGGCTATGGTTGTTTATAAATATGGAGCTCTTTGAATACGGCGTATTCCTGCTGCAAAAAAACAAGGCAGTTGATGCAGAGGCAGTCTTCGTACCTGGATTCAACATAAATCCGTTCTTCGTCTACCAACCGGATGCTGCTGCACTGGCATTGCGTGATGCTGCCGGCCTTGCACTCGAAGGCAGCGTGGCAGCGGGGACAGTTTTTTACTTCGTGTTTATGCATACCATAAATTAAAGGAGGGAACCATGCAAAACGGTTCCCTCATACTTACTTACCAGGTGAATGTAACACCGCCGCTTAGCAGGAAAGGGATGGAATTGTATCCACGCAGGTCGAAGAATTTTTTATTACCAATGTTCTGTGCATCCACGAAAAACTTCAACCGGTCTTTCCATTTGTATTCGGCATAGGCGCCCAGCAGGAAATAGCTGTCCAGCAACACATCGTTCTTCTGGTAACCACCCACATCATACCGGTCGCTTACTGCCCTTGCACTGATGCCGGCAAAAAAGGCGTTACTGAACCGGTAGCCTGCATCCAGGTTGAAGCTGCTTTTGGGGCGGCGCAACAGGTAGTTGTACGTTGTGTCGTGTGTGCTTTTGCGGCTCTG
>DMRT01000277.1 GCA_003455235.1 Chitinophagaceae bacterium | reverse complement strand
ATCACCGACGTGCTTGTTGGTATCGGGATAATAAAACCCTGGTTGCAGGGGATAAAACCAGCGTAGTACGATATTGGTAGCCGAACCGTCCTGACCAGCCGCCCTGGCCCAGAACTGGCCCGTGTAATCCTGGAAATAAGGCCCGGAGAATCCATAAGAAAAGTTGGTGGAAAATATTTGAAATAACAACGCCAAACCCTTTATTTTTCAACATTTACAAGAATGTTGTGAATTGCAGGGTATGATAAAAACTCCTTCTCAAAAAAGTTATTGTGCAGGCAGGAAAGAAAATCTGCAATCAGTTTTCTACGGCTTTGAATTCATACCCGATGTCGGGACGGAAATACATGTCTTCAAAAAACAGTTGCTCCATCATGTAGTTGGATTGTTCGGCTGCTTCAGTGATGTTTGATCCGAACGAGGTAACGGCCAGCACCCGCCCGCCATTGGTTAACACCTTGCTGCCCTCTCTTTTGGTGCCGGCGAGGAATACGATGGTATCGTCGAAGCTGGTTTCTTCCAGCCCGCTGATCTCTTTGCCTTTTTTATAATCGCCGGGATAGCCGCCGCTGACCGCCACCACCGTGGCCGCCGAACGGTCGTCTATATCAAGGCTGATTTCATGCAGCCTTTTTTCAGAAGTGGCCATAAGAATCTCCACCAGGTCGCTCTTTATCCGTGGGATCACCACTTCGGTCTCAGGATCGCCGAGACGGCAGTTGTACTCAATCACTTTGGGATCGCCATTATCGTTCATCAGTCCCAGGAAGATGAAACCCTTGTATTCCAGCCTGTCCTGTTTCAGCCCGGCAATGGTGGGTTCAATGACCTGTTTTTTCACTTTTTCAAGGAACGCATCGTCTACAAAAGGCAGGGGACTTACCGCACCCATGCCGCCGGTATTGAGCCCGGTATCTCCGGCGCCCACCCGTTTGTAATCCTTTGCTTCCGGCAACAGGATATAATGATCGCCATCCGTAAGTACGAACATACTAAGTTCGATCCCTTTCAGAAACTCTTCAATAACCACCCGCTTACCGGCTTCGCCAAACTTGGCCCGGTGCAGCATCAGGTCAAATTCCGACATGGCTTCCAGGTGATGCTGGCAGATGAGCACGCCCTTACCGGCCGCAAGCCCGTCGGCCTTTAGCACAATGGGCAGGGCGTGGGCTTTGATGTAGTTCACCCCTTCCATATAGGTATCCGCACTGAATTCAGCGTAAGCCGCCGTGGGTATGCCATGCTTTTTCATAAACGACTTGGCAAAGGCCTTGCTGCCTTCCAGCTGTGATGCTTCCTTGGAAGGGCCGATCAGTTTGATCTTATCCAGCCCGGGCTTACTTTTAAAGTAATCGTAAATGCCATTCACCAGGGGTTCTTCCGGGCCTACCAGGACCATCTCAATCCCATGCTCCATACAGGCAGCTCCCAACCGTTCAAAATCCGATACACCGATGGACAGGTTGGTACCGCACAAAGCCGTACCGGCATTACCCGGAGCAATGAACAGGTCATCGCACAAAGGGCTTTGTTTTAATTTCCATGCCAGTGCATGTTCCCGGCCACCGGAGCCGATGAGGAGAATTTTCATTGATGAATGAAGTTTTGGATAAGCTTGAACATTAGGATTGCGAATTTAAAATTCTGCCATCGTATTTCCATGATATATTTTTGAAAACACCGGCGCCGGTCCGCTTTTACCGGTTCTGCCAAAGCAGTACAGGTGGTATCCGTTTAAAAAATAGCCCCGGTTAAATGGACGGCCCTACCTATAATTTCACTATTTTGGGTTGATAAACCAACTACAAGCATTTAAAAACTTCTATTTATGAGTGATCAAGCAAAGGTGGGCAAACATCCCAAAGGTCTATACGTACTGTTTTTTACTGAAATGTGGGAACGGTTCGGGTATTATTTGATGGTGGGTATCCTGTTTCTTTTTCTTACCAATAATACCGGAAGAGGACTGCCCCGTGCGTTAGGCGCTGATGTGGTGGGAACCTTTATTGCGCTGGTTTATCTTACGCCGTTCATCGGGGGGTTGCTTGCCGACAGGTACCTGGGTTATATCAAATCCATCTTTATCGGCGGATCACTAATGGCGGCCGGCTATCTTACCATTGCCCTGCCGGGTGAGTACACCGCTTATATTGCCATGGCCCTTATTATCATCGGCAATGGCTTCTTTAAGCCCAACATTTCCACCTTACTGGGCAATATGTATAACCGGGAAGACCTGCGGCCGCTGAAAGATAATGCCTACAACATCTTTTACATGGGTATTAATATCGGCGCCTTCTTTTGCAATTTTGTTGCGGCCATCCTCCGTAACAGGATCAGCTGGCAGGCTGCATTTTCAGCAGCAGGCATCGGGCTGATCATTGGGTTGATCACCCTTGCCTTCAGCCTGAAGCACGTAAAAGATTACGATGTAAAAAAACCAATGCAGCCCGGCGATACACCTACTTCCAAAATCCTGGGTACGGTGTTCCTCCCCATGCTGGTATTTGCCGCTATTGGCTGGATCATCCCGGGCAATTTTTTCGGAAGCGATTCAGCGGACGCTTTCATTTTTGCTTGTATCCCGGTTATCATCTTTTATATTGGTTTATGGAGAAAAGAAACCGGGCAGGATAAAAAAGGCATTGGTGCCTTATTATTTGTATTTGCCGTGTCCGTGATATTCTGGACCATCTACAACCAGAACTCCACCGGGCTAACCATCTGGGCTGAATCACATACGGACCGGTCGATCCCGGAGTTTATGGAAGCACCGGCGGATGCGGTTTATGCGTTGCAGAAACTGGAAACAGCACCACAGCAAACAGACAGTCTCGACAGTTATATGAGAGTGGTAACCGATGATTCAGGCCATGCGGTTAAAGCCATGGGGCCCGATCCCTATTTTGTGAACATGCCAAAAGAAAAATGGCCGGCAAGCGGCGTTGCCAAAGTGGGTAATACGGAACTATTCCAATCGATTAACCCGGGCTTTATTGTTGCTTTCACACCTATTCTGATCGCCTTCTTTGCCTGGCGATCGAGACGGGGCAAACCGGTGAGCACGGCTAGCAAATTCGCCTGGGCATTGATCATCTCCGGACTAAGTGCATTGGTGATGGTATTTGCGGTGATGTCGGTTCCGAGTATTTACACCCACAAGGCAAGTTCATACTGGCTTTTCCTTACCTATGGCGTATTCACTGTAAGTGAAATCTGTTTAAGTCCCATCGGCTTATCCTTTGTTTCCAAACTGGCCCCGCCCCGGTTAACGGCACTGATGATGGGTGGATGGTTCTTATCAACCTCCATCGGCGGAAAAGTGGCGGGTGTAATGGCCAGCTTCTGGGATAAAATGCCCGACAAAAAAATATTCTTCGGCATTATTGCCGTGGCAGCCATTCTCGGCGGCATCCTGATCTTTTTACGGGTGAAATCACTCGACCAGATTGTCCGGGATAAAACGGGATCGGCTTAACCAATCATGCAATCTCTTTCAAAGGCGGTACGGTTCTGTATCGCCTTTTTATTTATCTTCCTGTTTCAAAACAACTTGCTATGTCCAACTTTCAGCCCTTTATTCCCGCCGACATGAAGATCAAAGAGTTTACGCTCAAATCTGTGTTGCTGGGTTCCATCTTCGGCGTCATCTTCGGAATGGCCACGGTTTACCTGGCCCTGAAAGCCGGGTTAACCGTTTCTGCTTCCATTCCCATTGCTGTGATTGCCATCTCGCTGGGCAGGAAGATTTTTAAAACCACCATCCTTGAGAACAACATCATTCAAACCACGGGCAGCGCCGGTGAAAGCATCGCCGCCGGTGTGGTGTTCACCCTGCCGGGGTTTCTGTTCTTATCGGATCCCACCAGCGCCGATTACTTTAATTATATCACCATTATGATCATTGCCATGTTCGGCGGTATGCTGGGCACGCTGATGATGGTGCCTCTGCGCCGTTCGCTCATCGTAAAAGAACATGGTACGCTTCCTTACCCCGAAGGAACCGCCTGCGCCTCGGTGCTAAAAGCCGGCGAAAAAGGCGGCGACCTTGCCAAAACCGCCTTTATGGGAATGGGCTTTGCCCTGGCATATGCCGTTCTGCAAAAGATATTTCATGTGATTGCCGAGGTTCCGGAATATGCTACTAAGATGTATCACAAAGCATTTCCGGCAGCAAGGGTTCATGGAGAGATTACACCCGAATACATGGGTGTGGGTTATATTATCGGTCCGCGTATATCAGGTATCCTGGTAGCGGGAGGTGTGATGAGTGCCTTTGTGCTGATCCCGTTGCTGGCATCGCTGGTGCCGTCGGATGTTATTTTCGACCAACTCACCAAGCTGGGATTAAAACCTGCCAAATACGGGTGGGATGCGGCCGCACATACTTTTGGAAATCCTTCCGAAGCCATCTACCGTGCCTACATACGCCAGATAGGCGCCGGCGCCGTAGCGGCAGGAGGATTCATCACCCTCATTAAAACCATTCCCACCATCGTTTCTTCTTTTAAAGAAAGCATCGGGAGCGTTAAAAATTCCGGGAGCGACTCAGTTGTTTCCCGTACCGAAAGAGACCTTAACATCAAATGGGTATTATATGGAAGCCTGGCCCTGGTGGCCATCGTTGCTTTGTTGCCGATGATCCCCGGGCAGGGCATCGTTAGCAAATTACTGCTCGGTGTACTTATTGTGATCTTCGGCGCCTTCTTCGTAACCGTTTCATCCCGTATTGTGGGATTAATCGGTTCTTCAAATAATCCTATATCCGGAATGACCATCGCCACCATTATGGCGACCTGCCTTGTTTTCCTTGGCGTTGGCTGGAGCGGCAAGGCTTACGAGCCTATGGCCCTGGTGGTAGGAGGTATGATTTGTGTGGCTGCCGCCAATGCCGGTGCAACCTCACAGGATCTGAAAACAGGGTACATTGTAGGCGCCACGCCCGTGTACCAGCAGATATCGTTGTTTGTGGGCGCCGTTGTGTCGGCCATTGTAGTAGGTTTCACCATCAAATACATGGATACGCCCACCAGCAAACTGGCGGCACAGGGTATCCAGCATGCCATCGGTGAAGAATACGCTGCTCCGCAGGCAACACTCATGGCCACGCTGATTAAAGGGATTATGGGACATAGCCTCGACTGGAACTTTGTACTGGTGGGCGTGTTCATTGCCATCTTCATGGAGCTGTGCGGCATCAAGGCGCTGAGCTTTGCCGTAGGCGCCTACCTCCCTTTATCCACCACCCTGCCCATCTTCATCGGCGGTGCCATCCGCGGACTGGTTGATAAACGATACAAAGGCGATAAAGACGATGAAGAAGACCTGCGCAAAGGGAACCTCTTTGCCACCGGGCTGGTAGCAGGTGGTGCATTGGCCGGTGTACTGTATGCCATTCTGAAAGTTCCATTCGAAAAAGGACTGGATGCCATCAGCCTGGAGCACAGCATATCCTCGGGGCTGGGCAATGCCGGTTACCAGTGGTTTGGTGTGATCTGTTTTGCCGCCATGGGATACACCCTGTACCGGGTAGCCATGAGCAAACGCAAAGATTAATCCGCATTACACAGCACACTAAATAAACAAGCATGAGCAATACCGCCAAACACCCGAAAGCACTCCCCTACCTGTTCTTTTCCGAAATGTGGGAACGCTTCGGCTATTACCTCATGATCGGCATTTTTTTGCTGTACCTGAAAAATGTGGAACATGGTTTTGCCATGACCAATACCGAAGCATCTGATCTATACGGCACTTTTATTGCCCTGGTATTTCTTACCCCCTTTCTGGGTGGCTTGCTGGCCGACCGGTATTTCGGTTACCGGCGTTCCATTGTTGCCGGCGGACTGATGATGGGTGCCGGCTATTGCCTGATGGCCGTTCACAGCCTGCCGATGCTGTATCTTTCCATGACGCTGGTGATTGTAGGCAATGGCTTCTTTAAACCGAATATCTCCACCCTGCTGGGCAATTTATATTCCACACCGGAGTTTCAAAAAAGAAAAGACGAGGGCTATAATATTTTTTACATGGGCATCAATGTAGGAGCCTTCATCTGCAATTTCTTCAGCGCTGCCATCATCATCATCTGGGGATGGAAATATGCCTTTGTGGCTGCGGGCATCGGGATGTTCCTGGGCGTAATCATTTTCATGGCAGGCAACCGGCATTATACATCCGGTGATGTGCGCAAACCAATGACCAGGGAAGACATGCCTTTTTCAAGAATTGTTCTTACCATATTATTTCCTTCCCTCATTGCCGGCATTCTGGGCTGGATGATACCGGGAAATATTTTTCAATCAGACAGCAACGATGCATTCATTTTTGCGTGCATACCGGTGATCTATTTTTATTCTTCTCTTTATTTCCGGGCAGAGAAAGCCGACAAGCGGCCCATTGCCGCCCTGCTTGCCATCTTTGCAGCGGTGGTATTATTCTGGGCCGTGTTCAAACAGAATGGAACGGCGCTCACCATCTGGGCAGATAATTATACCAACCGTCACCTTACCGGCGAAGCAGCTGAAATCATCAGCGGCGTAAAACTGGCTGAAAAGAAAGCCTACAAAAAAGATTCGGTGGTGCTGTATGATAACCAGTTCCGCATCCAGAAAAAAGATGGTGTGGTACTGAAGGAATACAATTACCCTTCTTATTTTAAAAATGTGCGGCCTGATGAACTTCCTGCTGAGAATACGGATGCCACATTATGGTCAACTCCCCTCACGCAATCCATCAATCCCGGCTGGGTCATCCTGCTCACACCGGCGGTCATCGCTTTTTTCGCTTTTTTGCGCAGGAAAGGAAAGGAGCCTTCCACCCCCACCAAGATTGCATTCGGCCTGCTCTTCTCTGCCCTGTCGGTACTGGTAATGGTGGCCGCCGTGCATGTGTCGGGCAACGGCACAGAAAAAGCAAGCGTGTGGTGGCTCATCGGCACATACGGAGTGATCACCATCGGTGAATTATTACTCAGCCCGATGGGATTATCGGTTGTTTCCAAATTAAGTCCTGTCCGCATTACCTCCCTGATGATGGGCGGCTGGTTTGTATCCACCTCCATTGGTAATAAACTCTCCGGCCTCCTGGCCACCCTGTGGGACGGGTACGAACACAAAGCCAATTTCTTCTGGGTGAACTTTGCACTGCTGATGCTGGCTACCTTTATCATCTTTGCCATGCTGCGCTGGCTGAACCGCATCATGAAGGAAAAAGGATTGAATTAATGATAGTCGGTAAATCCCTGCCCATGCATGTAAGCCAGTATCGCCTCTTTTAACAGTTGGAACCCTGCTACCAGGCTGTGTCCTAATGTAAAATTTGAACCACTCAGGCACAATAGGGAACATAGGTTTTATCAAACTCTTTTCATGTCCTGTTCCGATGAACAGCGACAATTTGTGGTTCACAATAGGACACAACTTGCTACTACAAAGATTGGATTTAAGGATTTTTATTCTTAAATTACATAGTACTCACTGCATCAGAAAATTCTGCGTCTGCCGTCCCTCTCTGCACCAACCCTGATTGGCGCATTAAGAAGTTTTATTTATGATGAGGAAACTCACAACGGATAAGATAATGGTGGCTACCATTGTTTTACTGCTGCTTTCTATAGCAACGGTGATTGGTATATCCATCGCCGAAACGAGGCAGGTGGACAAAGCCGCCAGGCTGGTTTCACATACTAACGACGTGCTGGTACATGCCGAAAGCCTGCTTTCTTCCGTAAAGGATAATGAATCCGGTTCCCGGGGTTATGTACTTACCGGGCAAAAGGCATTCCTCGACCAGGTGGAGCGCTCCAAAAAACGTACGGAGGAAGAGTTGCAGAAACTCAAAGAACTTACTTCAGGTACTCCTTCACAACAGCAGATGGTTGATTCGCTTTTTGTGCACGCCGGCAACCGCATCCGTTTTTCCGATAACAACATTCACGTATACAACGAGCAGGGAGCAGGGGCCGCTATGGAAATAGTTCGCACCGGGCGGGGGCGGCTGTTATCCGAGCAGGTACGTCGTTTTGTTGATACCATCCGAAATGTGGAAAATGACTTGTTGATTTCCCGCAAGGAAAAAAACGAAGAGAAAGCCAGGAACTTAAACACCATCCTCAGTTCGGCGGTTATCGGCATTTTATTGCTGCTGGGGGTTTTTGTACAGCGTATCCGGTCGGAATATTCAGAAAAAAAGAAAGCCGCTGCCGAACTGGCACGGCTTAACGAAGACCTGGAAGACCGGGTGCTGGAACGGACAAGGGAACTGTCGCATTCCAAACAGGTATTGTCCGACACTTTCGAACGTATTACCGATGCATTTGTATCCTTTGATAAGAACTGGAATTTTACCTACGTGAATAAAAAAGCCGGGGAAATATTCAACCGGCCACCCGCCGAACTGATCGGCAACCAGATCTGGGAATTATTTCCAGAAGCAAAAGAACGGCCTTCTTTCATGGTGCTGCAGGAAGCCATGAGAACGCAGCAGTATATGTATCTTGAGTCGCATCATCCCGCATCCAATCTCTGGTTTGAAAATCATATCTATCCATCGCCCGGCGGCTTGTCTGTTTTCTTTCACGACATCACCCTCAAAAAAACCGCCGAAGAAACCCTGCGCATCAGCGAAGAAAAAAGAAGGATGATCATGAACTCAGCATTGGATGCCATCATCAGCATTGACGATACCGGCGCTGTGCAATCCTGGAACCCGCAGGCAGAAAAAATATTCGGCTGGAGCGAAAAAGAGATAACAGGGAAAATGCTTTCCGACACCATCATCCCGGAGAAATACCGGGAAATGCATAAAAAAGGAATAGCCCATTTTTTAGCCACCGGCGAAGGGCCTGTGCTTAACAAACTGATGGAAATTGATGCTGTAAAAAGATCGGGTGCCGGATTTCCCATTGAGCTCACCATCATCCCTATTGTGCACGAAGGAAAAACATCTTTTACCGCATTTATTCGCGACATTACCGAACGCCAGAAGGCCGAGCAGGAACTGCGTACCAGTGAAGAAAAGTACCGGCTCCTGATTGAACGGATCTCCGATTCATTCATCGCCCTGGATAAAAACTGGCGGTATATTTATGCCAACAAAGCCCTGGGCAAATTAACCGGCCGTGATCCGGAGTCGTTCGTCGGTAAAACCATATGGGAGGAATTTCCCGAAGCCATCGGGTCGCCCACCTACCAGCTTTTTCACCAGGCCATGCAAGAGCAGCGTTACCTGCACAACGAAGATTATTTTGAGCCACTCAATCTCTGGTACGAAAATTATGTATACCCGTCTCCCGAAGGGATTTCTGTTTTTATAAAAGACATTTCCGAACGCAAAAAAGCCGAACTGAAAATACTCAAAGCAAACCGGCTTTACTTTTTTATCAGCCAGGTGAACCAGATGATTGTACGCACCACCAACCAGGACACGTTGTTTAAGGAAGCCTGCCGCATTGCGGTGGAACTTGGAAAATTCAGCCTGGCCTGGATCGGACTGCTGGATGAAAAAAGCGGCACCGTGGTGCCCGTGGTGCATGCAGGACAAAGTGATAATTATCTCGCAGAAATAAAACCCATTTCCATCAAAGAAATTCCCGAAGGCATGGGACCCACAGGCAAAGCAATCCGGGAAGGAAAATATCATATCTGCAATGATATTGAGAATGACCCGCAGATGCTTCCCTGGAAGGAAGCAGCACATAGCCGGGGATACCTGTCTTCCATGGCGCTGCCCATTATCAAATTCGGAAAAGTGATTGGTGCCTTTTCCTTTTATGCTCCCACCAAAAACTTTTTTGATGAAAGCGAAGTAGCCCTGCTGCAGGAAGCAACCGGCGATGTGGCTTTTGCCCTGGAAGTGATTGAAAAGGAATCCATGCGAAAAAACGCCGAGATTGCTGTGCTCGAAAGTGAACGCCGTTATCAAACCCTGGCTGAAGTATCACCGGTGGGTATTTTTCATACCGATGCCGGCGGGTACACCACGTATGTGAACCCCCGCTGGTGCCAGATAGCAGGCATCACATACGATGAAGCGATGGGCAACGGATGGTTTAATGCCGTACATGAAAATGATAAGGACCGTTTACGCCAGGGCTGGGAAGAAGCCACGCAGAAAAAAGAAGTATCTGTTTCGGAATACCGCTTTGTACGGCCCAACGGCAGTATTGCTTGGGTAATTGGCCAGGCCATTCCCGAACGGGATGCCGAAGGAAACATTGTAGGATACGTGGGAACCACCACCGACATCACCGAACGTAAAAAAGCCGAGAAGGAAATGGAAGAAACATCGGAGAAACTACGCCAGCTTACCGCCCACCTGCTGAACATACGGGAAGAAGAGCGAAAACGCATCGGGCGTGAGATACATGATGAACTGGGTCAGCAGCTTACTGCCATTAAAATGGACGTGGCATGGATCGATAAAAAAACCCCTCCGGAAAATGACCTGTTTAAAACAAAGCTCAGGAATGTAATTGCCCTGCTGGATGGCGGTAACCAATCCATCCGGAGGATACTGAATGAACTGCGCCCGGTGATACTGGATGACTATGGGTTGCTGGAAGCACTTAAATGGCAGGCCCAGCAGTTTAGCGCCAATACCGCGGTGCCCGTTACTTTCCGGGCAACCGAAACGCCCATCCGGGTGGCCGAAGAAATCACCACCTGTGTTTTCCGGGTATTCCAGGAAGCGCTTACCAACATCACCCGCTATGCACAGGCGGGCCAGGTAATGGTGTCGCTGGACATTGACGACGATTATGTGCTGCTGAATATAGAAGACAACGGAAAGGGGTTTGATATGGAACTGACAAAAACAAAGAAATCGTTCGGTATCCTGGGCATGCGGGAACGGGTGGTTTCGCTGAATGGAAAATTTAATATTGTATCCGGGCCAGGAAAAGGAACCCGGATCATGGTGGCGCTTCCTTTAAAGAAGAAAATTTCGTAAATCCTGTTTGCCATGGAAATGAAACGCATCATCCTCGCCGACGACCACAGCTTTGTAAGGCTGGGTATCATCCAGATTCTGAAAGATGAATATCCCTATGCCGAGATCAAGCAGGTGGGTGATGCCGGATCCCTGATCAGGGAAGTTTCATTGCATCCCTGGGACCTGGTGATCACCGACCTGGATATGCCCGGCCGCAGCGGACTGGAGGCCCTGGAACAGATAAAAATGCTGAAACCCGAACTGCCCGTTCTTATTCTCAGTATTTATCCCGAAGAACTGTATGCCGTGCGGGTGATCAAAGCCGGCGCTTCGGGTTATCTCAACAAGAACTCGGCACCGGATGAACTCATCGTTGCCATCCAGCGCATCTCACTGGGAAAAAAATACATCACCCCCGAGATCGCCGAAAAATTCCTCGACATTGATTCCACCAAAAAACCGCACGAACTTTTATCAAACCGTGAATTTGAAATATTCAAGCTGCTGGCCTCCGGAAAAACCGTAAGCCAGGTGGCCGAAATGCTTTCCATTGCCCTTACCACGGTAAGCACACACCGCAGCCGGATCATGGACAAACTGAACCTGTCCACCAACTCGGATCTTACCCGCTATGCCATTGCCAACCAGATCATCACCGATATAAATATGTGAAGCTGAATGCCCGGCCAGGACGGTAGTAATTTTTC
>DMRT01000052.1 GCA_003455235.1 Chitinophagaceae bacterium | reverse complement strand
TCTTCCGGCTCATTGAGCGTGCTCTTGAACTCGGCTTCTTCGATCTTTTCAATGGCGGAATCAAAGGCCTGCTTCACGTCTTCTTCCGTGGTCTCGCCTGCTTTCCAGAACTCAAAGAGCACGGCAAAGTCTTCCACAGCCGTATCAACAGCATGATACAGGTTGATCCAGTACTCGTTTACCTTAATCTCCTTTAAGATGGAAGTGGCACGTGCATTGTCATCCCAAAAACCCGGTGAAAGGGAAAGTTGTTTGTCGTTTGCTATTTTGGCTTCTCTGTTTGCGACGTCAAAGAAACCTCCCCAGGACCAGTACACGGTCCCTCATAGACTTAAGATGTTCGATTGTCATACCGCAAAGATAAGGGGTTTAACGTTAGGCGCTAAGAGTTGATGCTATATCCGCATAAGTCAGGGGCAACGGAACCTGATTTTTCTGCGTTGTGATGAAAGTAAAAATCCTTTTATACCATGTATTTTTTGGATTATCTTTAAAGGGATAATCCAGCACCCGGAAATACTCCAATCTGTTTTCAGTACCATGCCGGCCTTCCGTAACATATCATCCCTTGGGCTTACCGTTGCATTACTATGTCTTTTTACTGTTGATTCCGGTGCGCAAAACTGTCCGCAGAACATCGACTTTGAAAGCGGATCCTTTGCCGGCTGGACCTGCTATACCGGTTCGGTGGCATCGGTTAATAATACCAATGTGATCACGTTCTCTTCACAAGGTGCTGCTGTTTTTAACCGGCATACCATGTTATCCTACAATCCCGGCGACGGGATGGATGAGTATGGAAATTTTCCAAAGAACTGCCCCAATGGAAGCGGCCATTCCATTAAACTGGGCAACGACCAGGCAGGAACTGAGGCCGAAGGTATTTCGTACGACTTTACCATTCCGGCCGGCGTCAACACCTATAACCTCATTTATCATTATGCCGTGGTATTCCAGGATCCCGGTCACTTGCCCAGCGAACAACCCCGCATGGAGATTGAGATCAGGAATATGACCACCGGCGAACTCATCACCTGTTCATCTTTTACCTTTTTTGCCAACGGGTCTCCCCTGCCGGGATTTGAATTATCGCCCATCGTAGTTGCCAACACACCCATCTGGTTCAAAAGATGGTCGGCCGTTTCTATCAACCTGAACAATCTTGCCGGCAATCATATCCGGCTGTTCTTTAAAACGGCCGACTGTACTTTCCGAAGGCACTTCGGGTATGCTTACATTGACGTAAATACAGAATGCAGCGACCGTTTTGAAGGAGCCGATTTCTGCCCCGATGATGCCGCTGTATTTGTAACAGCGCCTTATGGCTATCAAACCTATACCTGGTATAACCTGAGCTTTACACAAGTGCTCGGCACCCAGCAAACGCTGGCCCTGGCTCCTCCTCCCTCTGCCGGCACCCAGCTTGCCGTGATACTGGTTCCTTACAACGGCTATGGCTGCCTGGATACATTATATACCGAGCTGAATGATACACTCAGTTACAAGGCACAGGCCGGGCCCGACCAGATCTCGTGCAATAAACGAACGGTGCAGATCGGCGTACCTCCCAGACCCGGGTGGTTTTATACCTGGGATCCTTCCACGGCATTGAGCAATGCCAGTACGTCCAACCCGCTTGCCAACCCCGACGTGACAACCACGTATGTGCTTTCTGTTGCCCATAACGGAGGCGGATGCAGAAGCACGGACACTGTGGAAGTAAAAGCCGTTACACTCGACAATTCCCTGCAGGTGATTGGTAAAACAACCTGGTGTCTCGGCAGCGGCGACAGTACCCTATTAAGAGTATTGCCGGCCGACAGCATCCAATGGTATAAAGACGGGGCTCCGATTGCAGGCGCACATCAAACCGATCTGCGGGTGACGCAGTCGGGCACTTACTATGCGATTGTATACAGTATTGCAGGATGTGTGCTGGCGACGGCAACACAGGAAGTAAGTATTACCTCGGTTCCGCAGGTTTCGTTTTCGGTGAATACTCCCAATCAGTGCCTGCTCAATAACCGGTTTGTATTTATCAATAACAGCACCAATGCTGTTGGCGAAATGCAGTACCAGTGGAACCTGGGTGATGGGTTTACAGCCACCTCCCGCAATATCACGTACAGCTATAAAGCTGCAGGTACCTACAAAGTAGTGCTGTATGTACGATCCAGTACTCTCTGTTACGACAGCGCTGTATTCACCGTGAATGTATACCCGAACGTGTCGGCCAGCTTTACGGTGGACCCGGTTTGTATCAACCTCCCCGTTATACCGGTGAATACAACTGTTGAACCGGCTAATTCCGGTATCCATTACCTGTGGGACCTGGGCAATGGCAACAGTTCCACCCTGCGTACACCACCTCCGCAGATATACCGTTCGCCCGGTAGTTATATCATGAGCCTGTCGGTAAGCACCGATCAATGCCCGCATCCCCTGAGCATACAAAAACGTTTTGTGTACGTGGATGCACCCAGGCCCGGCCGCAACAATCCGCCGCAGGTGGCGGTTGTCAACTTACCACTCACCTTACAGGCAAGAAATATCGGCGATGAAGTGTTGTGGACCCCGGCTATAAGCCTCGACAACCCGAAAAGCTATACGCCGGTGTTTGTGGGTGAGCGGGAGCAGACCTACATCATAGAACTGAAAACCAAATCAGGCTGTGTCACCAACGATACACAGGCAGTGAAGATCGTAAAAGAAATTGCCATCTATGTTCCCAACAGCTTTACCCCTAATAATGATGGCCGTAATGATGTGCTGCGGCCATATATGATCGGTATCAAACAGCTCAATTTCTTCCGGGTGTTCAACCGCTGGGGACAACTATTATTTGAAACCCACGATGCCACCCGGGGATGGGATGGCCTGCAGAAGTCGGCCCCCGCCGAAATGCAAACCGTGGTATGGATGCTGGAAGCGCTCGGCGCCGATAATAAAATTTACAAAGCAAAGGGAACAACCGTGCTGGTGCGCTGATCATGACTTCCCCCATTCCCTGCCATTAAATTGTTGTTTTAGTACGGAGTGCTTATTTTTGAGAGGCATCCAAGCCCTGTTAAATTACCAATGAAATTTTTCTCCCTTATTTCCGGTTTACTTTTAATAACTGGTTACTCATTTGCCCAGTACGATTATGGATATGGAAACGACAAAGAACATATTCAAAAAGCAGGAGTCCGCAGCCTTTCCATTTATTATTTTACCACGGAGTCCGACAGCATCCTCACCCACGTAAACACATACGACCGGCATGGTTGCCGGGTGAGTACCCGGATGCTTGGTTCAGACGGCATTGTTTCCAGGGCCGACACGTTCATATACGACAGCAATCATTTACTCAGCAGGCAGATTGCGTTCAGCAATGGGAGGCTCTATTATGAATCGGTTTTCACGTATAACCCGTCGGGCAAATTACTTACCCAGCGGGTACAGGGCGATTCGGTTAATTATTATACCGGCATTGTGTATGATGAGGCCGGGCGGTCGTTAACATCAACCGGGTACGATAACCGTAGCGCCGACACAACGGTGGTACAAAGTTTTTTTGATGAGAATGATTTGCTGATCAAAAGCATTGTCAGCAGCAAACAAACCGGCACCTCTGTTTATACCCGGAACTACAATGCCAGGGGGAAACTGGTAAAAATCCGGCGGGTTGATTCAGGAAACGGTTCACAACAGCTGACAACATACAACTATAACAAAAAAGGTGAAAACGATGAGGTCATCAATACCATCACATCCAAAAAACAGAAGATAGTGAACAAAACATTTTACACCCGTTACCCGGATGGATTAAGCTTTGAGAAAACAGGTTACATGAACAACAAACCTTTGGGTGTGGAAAGAACTTATTACAGCTACTATTAGTACTGTGCATCACCGGCAGATAAATGCTTTTCCTCGTTCAACTGCTCCAACAAAAATTTCAATTGATAATTTTAACCGGATAAAAAATAAAGAGTTATTCTGCCGTACTGCTCACCGGGCACCCTCTTATGAAAATATTTCACCTGTAAAATAGTTTTCCACTTCTGCACAAAAATTGTGAAAATCTTAGCGAGAACGGTGGATAAGTTGACAAACATATGATGTCCTAATATGTTAAGTTTGTACAAACCCTCCCACCCATGGAATTAGATTTTGTAAAAAACATCCAGTTTACCAAGCTCATGAAAGTTGGTGGACGTTTGAAAGAATTCAATTTCAGGAAACCCAACAGCCGCCACGAAGGAACATTTACGGTGGATGTGATGGATGATAACGGCAACCGTATCATCTTCCGCATGGAACTCATCAACAACAACTGGAAGATCACGGGCCAGCAACTGCTTCCCAACTGGGTGGTGGAAAGTGAACCTGATTTCAACAGCATCATTGATGCGGAATTTAAACTGAACTGACGCAATGTGCCTTAATAAAAAAGCTTTTGTCCTTACGGGCAAAAGCTTTTTCTATTTGACGGGGATCTTGTTTCCTTAAAATTCTGCTGCTACAGTAATTACCGGCTCTTTAGACACTTTACCGGCTGCAATAGCACCGCCATTAACTTCGAAATCCTCCAGCTTGATCTTAAATTCAGATGTGGTGCTGATCTTTGATCCTTTTACCACCACGGAACCATTTGCCTCCATCGGCCTGGTTACGCCATGAATGCTGATCTCGCCATTCACCACCACCAGGTAGGTGCCGTCTTTGCTGAAATTAATTTCTTTCAGGTTGGTGATGTCGCCCTTAAAGGTGGCTGTAGGAAATTTGTCGCTGTTCATCCAGCCCTCTCCATTGAAATGCTCCTGGATGCGTGGATTGGAAAAGGAAAAGTTCTTGATGGTTACTTCAAACGCAAGTTTACCGGTCTTGGTGTCAAGCGATGCGATGGCGGTTTTGTTATCGGCCTTCGGCAGCTTGTCGATGGCTGTGGTGGCATCAAAACTCACCGAGGCAGACGTGGTTGTTTTCTTTTGGGCAAACACAAAACCGGCAGCAAGTACCAGTGCAAGAGAAAGAATTGTTTTTTTCATTTGGTTGATTTTTGATTGTTGAATTCGTTATTTATTGACGGCGCACCGTTTGAAACTGATATTGGTTACACCTAAAATTTCACTGTACACACCGCTGCTGCA
Source organism: Chitinophagaceae bacterium (assembly GCA_003455235.1). Taxonomy (GTDB): domain Bacteria; phylum Bacteroidota; class Bacteroidia; order Chitinophagales; family Chitinophagaceae; genus Ferruginibacter. Next base: position 676 of record DMRT01000052.1, on the reverse strand, counting down.
CGAGCCTTTGATGGAAACAGGCTGACCTTCCCTGAGTGCTTTCGCTTCTGCCAGGTGCTGTTCCTGGAAGGCAAATATGATATAGTCACCCGTTACCGGATCAATCATCTTCACATTCGCCGTGGTGTCCACCGTTTCAATCTGTGCCACCGTTCCGTTCACCACGAGTATCTTTTCCGCATATTTTTCATTTGCGGTTTTCAGGTTCTGCTGAAATTCCTTAATAAAAGAAACTGCTTCCACGGTAAAATCAGTTTTTACCTTCTTGGTATCATCGAACTTTTCTGTAAAGATCCACCAGATGGCGGCCACGCCGGACAGCAGCACTACAAGCGCAGCAATCAGCCATTTTTTCCAGGGTTTGTTCTTGGTTGTTGTCATAATCTGAAAGGCAAATGCCTTGGCAAATATACAGTGTTTAAACATTGAAAGGTGGCCGGTGTGTCTGAACTTGTAAAAAAAGCGTTATTATTTTTTGCTGCCTGCTTTCACCGGATGTAAAATATGGCCTGATTATTGGCTAACTTTAACCTGCATTATCAGCACCGAACAAAGACCTATGCCCGGATTACGTACGCTATTCAGACTGATTTGTTGTTTATGGGGGATATCGGTTCATACGGGAGCTTATTCCGGCAACATGCATGCCGGTTTGTTCCCGGGTACTATGCCAGCC
>DMRT01000183.1 GCA_003455235.1 Chitinophagaceae bacterium | reverse complement strand
AAGTCGCCTGATGCACCACCAGCGTATGAGTTCTGATAATCCGGTACGATGTACACTTTATCAAACTGAACACCTGAGTTTATTTCGAGGCCAATTCCTTTAGCACCTTTCTTCGCTTTCTTCAGTGTAATTACCACGGCACCATTCGATCCATCAGGACCAAACAGGGCTGCAGCAGCAGGACCTTGCAGGATTGAATAATCTTCTACGTCGTCGGGGTTGATATCAGCGCCGCTTGGCATGATGGTTCCGTCAACAACATATAAGGCACCACCACCAACACCAAGACCGTTTTCACCACGGAGACGAACTACGGTTTCAGCACCCAGTTTGGCTGCTGACTGGCTACGTACCTGTGCGCCTGCCACTTTACCGGCAGGAGCGTTGTTAACGTTGGTCTGGCGGATGGTATTCACCTGGTCGCCGCTTAAGTTCTGAACACTCGCTGAAGAGCTCCTGGCAGTACGACGGATACCGAAAGCGCTGGTTACCACCACCTCTTTCAGTTCAGAAGTTCCACCTTTTTCAAGGATTGTGTTCAACACGTTCTGAGTTCCAACAGGAACTTCAGCATCTTTAAAACTTGCGCCGGAAATAACAAGAACGGCGCCGGGATTAACCCTGATAGAGTAAGCTCCGTTTGCATCAGCGGAGAGCCCGGTATTGGTTCCTTTGATCTTAATCGTTGCAAAGGAAACCGGGTTACCGTCTATATCAGTAACCTTACCGGTCACCACCCGGCTCTGGGCAAATGCCAATACTCCGCAGAGCATGAGCATTGTAAACAGTGTTAGAAATCTTCTCATGTGCATTTAGATTGAGTTTAATGATGTGTAAAAATAAGGATAATTTCTTAACGTCAAAATAATGTTAAATTAAATTCCCTCGTATTTCTATCTCCTTTATAGGACAGTAATAGACCACGAATAGCTGCATCCCAGGCCAAAAATGTTAAAACTTATACAATGCCTGCAGCTTTACCTCTGTTTTGTGAGTAGCCTGAATCTCATCCAGCCCGCTTCCAATAAGGCTTTTGTCCCGGTAAACCGTTTGTGCCCACCGGAACCAAAAAGTGAGTTTTTTACCCATTTCATAATTCAGATTTACATACTATCTGTAGCCTTTTCCGTATAAAACAGGAACAGAATAACTGTAAAGCACGTCGTTTTCATAAGCATACAGTCGGCTGCTGTAACCTCCCGTTTCAAAATACTGTAACCGGAGGTTGCCGGAGTAGTTTTTAAGCAGGGGTTTATAAAGAATATCCAGGTGAAGCAGAAATCCCTCTTCGGGCACCGGCCCGCGTTTATCAAACCAGCACATTTCTGCCCTTCCACGGAGGACAATATCTTTGTTCAACTGGTAGTTCAGCTGTGTGCGCCAGCTTTTCAAGGGCTGTTTCTGAACAACAGGAAGGGGAAGCCCTTCCGGGTTCACATTTACAGCTTTTGATTCCGACCTGTATCTCGAATAGATCTCCAGCCTTTTGCCCGGCCGGTATGTAAGCTGCAGCAGCTGATCAGTGCCTTCCGACGCTGCATCCACCCTGTATTTCAGCCAGGGAAACCGGAACACATCCACGTAGGCATTCAACAGCAGGTAAGCCGCCGGCCGGATCTGCACACCGGCGTAAAATCCCCTTTCATTGGAAGGCGTCGTATTTTCAGTAAACGCTGAAGAATAAAGAGATTGGTATGACCGGGCAATGCTGCGGTATAATAAGCTCATATCTACAGTGGAAGAAACCGAGGCCACCAGTCCGCTTAATACTGCCATATCAACCGAAGAAGTGGAGGCTACCTCGCCGAAAAAGTGGATGTTACGAAAGCTGAAATTATAGTCCACACTGAAATTGGTAAGCCCTTTACCCGATAATGCATACCGGTTGTATGGTTCCGCTTGCTTAAGCAGAGGTATGCTGAACCGGTACTGAATCCCATTAACACCAAGGTGCAGTTTCCCCAGCTGAACAGAAACAGCTGCACCCCATGTCAATTGCCGCTGGATTCCTTTATCAGCCGCCTCCCCGGTAGTCCGGTGGTAGCCGGATGTTTGCAGTGATGATACATGCACGCCATTGCCCGGTAATGTATCAGCAACAAGATTTGCATCTGTTCTGCGGTACGATATAAATACCGTGGCCTGCCAATTACCTCTACCCAGCGTAACGCCGGCGCCGCGGTGAAAATTTATTTCGCCGGCCGAGTGATAAGGCTGCAGTGCGGCCGACTCTCTTTTTATGCTGATGGTTTCTGCACTTTTCCTGAACGCCAGCCGTTGCCATTGTACCAGCCCCTGTCCCATGTTCACGGTAAAGTCGCCGATGGCTAGTGACCGTACCAACCCTTTATTGCGGATAAAAAAATGAACCGAGTAAAAATCAAATCCCCACTTCTGCTTACCCCGGAAGAATTGTTCGCCGGCATCCTTCTCTGCCAGCAGTCCAAACTGCAATGAGTTTTTATAAGCGTATGTATACCGCAACATTATTTTCTGTGGTGAACCGGCATAAAAATTACTGCCTGCTCCTGTCGGTGATTGGTATCCTTTTGAACGTTCCAGTACCTGTGATGCCCGCAGCAACATACGATGTTCCCCATTTCTTAACCACGACTTCATGGAAGTAGCAAGGCTGTTTTGTACGCCAACTGTTACGTATGGTTTTATAAGGCGGATGGTATGCAGGTCCCAGCCCGGCACGGCCTGCAGTTCATGCACATCAATAAATTTTCCGGCCATGCGGCGGTATATCATAAACTGTTGTATCTGCAGGGGAGTAAGTATTCCCAATTCGGCAAGCGTGGTTTCAGAAACCGAATTCAGATCAACCGGGTGTTTCAGGAAATGCTGCCATGCCTGCAGGTACGAATCATCTTCTGTTTCCACATCCGCTGCGGATGCCGTATTGTTTTCCAGCTGCTGTTCAGACCGGCTCCGTTCTTCCACCTGCGCATGCAGGTTTAAAAAAAACAGTTGAAGAAGCACTCCAATCAATATTTTTTTCATTGTGCTTTCTTTTTGAAATTCAGCAGCAGCAACAGGCCCGGGGAAAATCCCAGCCGGGGGTGATATCCTGCTGAAACATCAAGCCGCAGGTTTTTCCAGCTCATGCCGGCGCCGGCAAAAAGAGATGAAGATTCACTAAGGAAGCCAGCCCGGGCAAAAAACTGTTTGGCAAAGCGGTATTGAAGGCCGCATACAACATTAACCGGTTTGTCTTCTTCTTTAACAACCTCGGTTGCAATAAAAAATTTATCCGATGCATCATAACCCATTCCCATTTTATAAGCAGAAGCAATTTTTTCCGGCTTGGGATTGGATGAAGAAGATTTACCCAGCCTTCCTCCCACCGGGTTGTAAACATGTATGCCCGCATGAAGTTTATCCGTTACATGCAGCAATAAGCCCAATGCAAAATGAAAAGTGGATGCATTGCCATACGCCGGGATGGCGTAGCGGTAATAATTAAACTGGGCACCCACATCCACCCATTTACCCAACCGCTTTGCGTATGCCAGGCCTGTATTGATTTCATTAAAATTGGCAAAGCCGGCATAATTCAGCTGCAGGCCCAAGTTGCCCAGCCGGGTTGGAAAAGCTGCACCCAGTGTGTAAGCACTGTTCTCTTTCAGCATAAATCGCCGTTCGCCAAAAACGCCGGCGCCTGCATGCGTTGTTTGAGCCAGCGCAGCGGGATTTCCGGTAAAAGACATTGCGTCGTTCTGCAGAATGCTGTAAGCCGATAAACCGGTATAGGGCTGTGCCATGGAATACCGGACTGACTGAGCATGCAGGGCACTTATGCCAAATCCGTTCAGCAGGATGAGTAAAAATCGTTTCATGATTGATCGCTTATTCAATCAGCAGCAAAGTAATCCCGCCCCCGCTGTGCAGCAGGAGAAAATCAACCAATAGTTGTGTATTTTTGCCCCATGCAAATTCTAGATGGTAAGATTGTTTCCCAATCCGTTAAAGAGAAAGTAAAAGAAAAGGTTAGCCTCTTTAAGAAAGAAGGCAAAAAAACACCACACCTCGCCGCCATCCTGGTGGGCAGTAACGGCGCCAGCGAAACCTATGTGGCCAGTAAAGTCAAGAACTGCGGTGACGTGGGGTTCAAAAGCAGTCTCATCCGTTTTGCTGATGACATCTCGGAAAAAGAACTGATCGCTGCCATTGAAAAACTGAACAACGATGATGATGTGGATGGCATCCTGGTTCAGTTACCACTCCCCAAACAGATCAACGAAGAAACCATCATCAGCATCATTCACCCGGACAAAGACGTGGATGGATTTCATCCGGTAAGTGTGGGTAAAATGGTGCAGGGATTACCCACCTTCATTCCGGCAACACCCTATGGCATCATGCTGATGCTGGAACATTATACTATTGAAACGGCCGGCAAACACGCCGTGGTAATCGGCCGCAGCAACATCGTGGGAAGGCCCATCAGTATTTTATTAAGCCGCAATACCAACCCGGGAAACTGCACGGTAACAGTTTGTCACAGCCGCACAAAAAAATTAAAAGAGATCTGTCTGCAGGCGGATATCATTGTGGCCGCATTGGGCATTCCTGAATTCTTAAAAGCAGATATGGTAAAAGAAAACACTGTGGTGATTGATGTAGGCATCACCCGTGTTCCTGATGCCAGCAAAAAATCCGGCTTCGCCATCAAGGGCGATGTTGACTTTGCGAACGTATCACCCAAATGCAGTTACATCACCCCCGTTCCGGGCGGCGTTGGACTGATGACCATTGCAGCCTTGCTCATGAATACATTCACTGCCTGCGAAAATAAATACCGGTAAGCTTCGCTTGCTGACACATCCAACATGACCGAAGTAAAAAATACAGGCACCCTTGCTCTTCCCGTGATGGAACATTTTTATACCCTGCAGGGAGAAGGTTACCACCAGGGCAAAGCGGCTTACTTCATCCGCCTCGGCGGTTGCGATGTGGGTTGTGTGTGGTGCGATGTGAAAGACAGCTGGGATGCCGCTAAACACCCGTTGATGACGATCGAAGAACTGCTATCGGCTGTTTCAGCAACAGCAGCAAAGCTGGTTGTTATCACAGGCGGCGAACCGCTGATGCACAACCTCGATGCACTTACCACCGCATTGCAGGCAAAAGGATTTGAAACAAATATTGAAACTTCGGGCGCTCATCCGTTAAGCGGTTCCTGGAACTGGATCTGCCTCTCTCCCAAAAAATTCAAAGCACCGCTGCCGGAAATTTTACCGCATGCCAATGAATTAAAAGTAGTGGTATTTAATAAATCCGATTTTGAATGGGCCGAAAAATATGCCGCCCTTGTTTCTCCATCCTGTAAACTTTATTTACAACCGGAGTGGGATAAAGCTGCGGATGTTACCCCCCTGATCATAGCGTACATCAAGCAGCACCCGCAATGGGAGCTGTCGCTGCAACTGCACAAGTACATTAATGTTCCGTAAAAGGAATTGTTATAATTTCCCCGCAAAGAATAAACCGGCATTCTTTTCGTTTTACCTTCGTTCCTCAGTCGATACAAATGAAAAACAGTCCATTTTATTTCCGCCTTTTTTTTTCATTCCTCCTTTTTAATTTTTCTTTTTTAATCACCAGGGCGCAATGGTACGACCCGGAGAAAGTAAATAAACAGGCCGGTGAAATTTACGGACAAGCCATTGAAGAAGCCACCGATGGAAAATATGCAGAAGCCATCCGGCACCTGAACGAAGCATTAATGCTTGACCCGAAGTTTGTGGATGTTTTTTTATCCCGGTCGAATGTATATGCCGTGCTGAAAAATTATGAAGCTTCGGTTACCGACTTTGAAACAGCCATGAAGATGGACCCGGTTTATTCAAAAACCTACCTGCTTCCCTATTCCATTTCACTGGCCGGCGTGGGAAAGTTTCAGCAGGCGCTGGATGCCGTAAATGAATTCCTCACCAACCCCAAACTGAACCAGCAAAGCATCAAGGCAGCCGGCTACCGGAAGTCGGTGTATGAGTTTGCCGTTGCGTATGAAAAGAAACACCCGGCCAATAACTATGTTTTTGCCCCGCAGAATTTAGGCAGCAATATCAACACCGCCGACCTGGAATATTTTCCTTCGTTGACGATCGACGGAAAAAAAATGATCTTCAACAGGCGCATCAACAACGACGAGGATTTTTATGAGAGTGATCTTGTGAACGGAGTATGGAGCAATGCAAAACCATTGGGTGGAAAAGTAAACACCAACCTGAACGAAGGGGCTCAGAATATTTCGCAGGACGGACAACTGCTCGTGTTCACCGGATGCAATTATCCCGAAGGCGAAGGAAGCTGTGACCTTTATTATTCCGTAAGAACCAACACTGGCTGGAGCGAAGCGCACAACCTGGGAACTTCTGTAAACACCGAATTCTGGGAATCATCTCCTTCGCTTTCTCCCGATAAAAAAGATCTTTATTTCTCCAGCAACCGGCCCGGTGGCTTTGGCGGAAAAGACATTTGGGTAACCCACCGTTTGCAAAACGGAAAATGGAGTGTGCCGGAGAATATGGGTGAAGCCGTAAACACCAGCGGCGATGAAGGATGTCCCTTCATGCACGCCGATAACCGGTCGTTATACTTCAACAGCAATGGCCACGCCGGCTATGGAATGACAGACCTGTATGTGAGCCGGAAAGTGAACGACAGCAGCTGGACCATGGCAGAGAATTTAGGTTATCCCATCAACACCATCGACGACGAAGGATCTTTGATCATTGCAGCAGATGCAAAGACGGCATACTATGCCAGCGATAAAAGCGACAGCAAGGGCGGGCTCGACCTGTATACCTTCCAGCTGAGAGAAGATGTACGGCCGCTGAAAACACTATGGGTAAAAGGAAAGGTGTACGATAAAAAAACAAAAGCCGGATTACCCTCTGCCGTTGAATTAAGCGATGTGAAGACAAGAAACCCGGTGAGTAAAATTCAAACCGATGAAGACGGCAATTACCTGTTGACCCTGCCTGTTGGAAAAGAGTACGGCTTCAATGTAAACCGCAAAGGATATTTATTCTACTCAGACAATTTCTCCCTGCTGGATACAAACAGCGATTCCATATTCACCGTGGACATTCCATTGCAGCCCATCGAAGCAGGCGCCAGCATTGTGCTTAAAAACATATTTTTTGAAACAAAGAAGTACGACCTGAAACCGGAATCAACAGTAGAACTCAACAAGGTGGTGATGCTGCTGAACGAGAATCCCAAACTCCGCATACAGATCGATGGCCATACGGATAATGTGGGACAGGATAAAGACAACCTGCTGCTTTCAAAAAACCGGGCAGAAACCGTGGTGAATTACCTGGCCGGCAAAGGCATCAGCCTGCAGCGGCTGAACTACAAAGGCTTTGGCGCTTCAAAACCCGTGGCGGATAATTCAACCGAAAAAGGGAAATCCCTCAACCGCCGGACAGAACTTTCCGTGATCAGCAACTGATTACTTTGGTATCATTGTTCATATTCTTACTCCTACATGAACAATGATCTTCTTTACCAGGTAGCCCTCACCCTGGTGCCCAACATCGGCGATGTACACGCCAAAACACTTATTGGCAGGTATGGAGATGCCCATTCTGTTTTTAAGGCAAAGAAAAAAGAGTTGGAGAAGATTGAAGGTATTGGTTCCGTGCGGGCAGGCTCCATCAAAGCGTTTACCGATTTCAGCAGTTCTGAAGAGGAAATAAAATTCATGGACAAGTACAAAATCACCCCCTTGTTCATCACCGGTGAACAGTATCCCAAACGCCTGCTGAACTGCTACGACTGCCCGGCGCTTTTATATTACCGGGGTAACGCCGACCTGAATACATCAAAGATCATCTCCATCGTTGGCACCCGCAATAATTCTGACTATGGAAAAAAAGTTTGCGAAAAATTTATTGCCGACCTGAAAGCCGAAAACGTTCTGATCATCAGCGGCCTCGCCTTCGGCATCGATACCATTGCGCACAAAGCTTCTTTAAAAAATGGCCTTGAAACCGTGGCAGTGCTGGCGCATGGATTGGACCGCATCTATCCTGATCAAAACAGGGCGCTAGCCAAACAGATTATGGCACAGGGCGGCCTGCTCACCGACTTTATCAGCAACACCAATCCCGATAAACAGAATTTTCCCAAACGCAACCGCATCGTGGCGGGCATCTGCGATGCGGTGATCGTGATAGAAAGCAGCCGCAAGGGAGGATCCCTCATCACGGCCGAACTGGCCAACAGTTATAACAAAGACGTGTTTGCAATACCGGGACGGGCTACGGATGCAAAGAGTGAAGGCTGTAACTATCTCATCAAAAACAATAAAGCCGCCCTGATCAGCTCCGCCAATGACATGCTGGACATGATGGGCTGGCATTCAAAACCGGTATCTCCCGTAAAAAAACAACGTGAACTGTTCCTTGAACTTTCCCCTGATGAAAAAATAATCGTTGATATCCTGCAACAAAAAGACGGAACGCACATTGATGAGCTCTATTTCAAAAGCGGGCTCAGCAGCAGTGCAGTAGCATCTGCATTGCTGATGCTGGAAATGCAAACAGTCATACTATCCTTGCCAGGCAAAGTTTACAAGCTGGCCTGATGCACCTGGAATTTTTAATTTTTGAATTTTAACTCCCCGCCTTACCTTTGCACATGGCAACAATAAACAACTCCCCTGCTAAAGGCAAATCCCAAAAATTTTACGGCGAAGGCTTAACATTTGACGATGTTTTACTTATGCCGGCCTATTCCCAGGTGCTTCCCCGTGAAGTGAACATCAGCACCCGGCTCACCAAAACCATAACCCTCAACGTTCCCATGCTCAGCGCAGCCATGGATACCGTTACCGAAGCAGCCCTGGCCATAGCCCTGGCACGGGAAGGCGGACTGGGCATCCTGCACAAAAACATGAGCATTGAACAGCAGGCCGACCAGGTACGCAAAGTGAAAAGAAGTGAGAACGGGTTGATCCTCGACCCCGTAACCCTGCATCCAGATGCAACCATCGGCGAAGCACTGCGGATCATGCGGGAAAATAAGATCGGCGGTATTCCCATTGTTGACAAAAACCACAAACTCGTTGGCATCCTTACCAACCGTGACCTTCGTTTTGAAACCAATTACAAAGACAAAGTAAGCAGCGTGATGACAAAAGAAAACCTCATCACGGCACCGGAAGGCACCGACCTGAAGAAAGCGGAACTACTCTTCAAAAAAACCAAGATTGAAAAATTACCGGTGGTAAGTAAGACAGGTAAACTGATCGGGCTCATCACCTTCAGCGATATATTAAAACTGAAATCACATCCGCATGCAGTAAAAGATTCTTTCGGCCGTTTGCTGGTGGGAGCCGGCGTTGGTATCACCAGCGATACCATGGACCGGGTGGATGCATTGTATAAAGTGGGCGTGGATGTTATTTGCCTGGACAGTGCACACGGGCACACCAAAGGCGTAATGAATGCATTGAAGAATATCAAGAAGAATTATAAGAACCTGCAGGTGATTGCCGGTAATGTGGGTACGGGCCAAGGCGCCAAAGCACTGGCCGATGCCGGAGCAGACGCCGTGAAAGTGGGCATTGGACCCGGTTCTATCTGTACCACCCGCATCGTGGCCGGAACCGGTGTTCCGCAGATCACCGCGGTGATGGATGCAGCAGCTGCGCTGAAAGGAAAGAGTGTAGGCATCATCAGCGATGGTGGCATCCGGTATACAGGTGATATGGTGAAAGCCCTGGCTGCCGGCGCCAGCTGTGTGATGATGGGTAATGTGTTTGCCGGAACAGAAGAAAGTCCGGGCGAAACCATCATTTACGAAGGAAGAAAATTCAAGCAATACCGCGGCATGGGTTCACTGGGTGCCATGGCACAGGGCAGCAGCGACCGTTATTTCCAGGACGTGGAAGACGATATCAAGAAATTCGTTCCGGAAGGAATTGAAGGAAGGGTGGCATTCAAAGGTTATCTCCGCGAAGTGGTTCACCAGTTCACCGGTGGTTTAAGAGCCGGCATGGGATACTGCGGTGCCAAAGACATCAGCGAACTGCAGCAGGCAACCTTCGTGAAGATCACCAATGCCGGCATGAAAGAAAGCCATGCACACGACATCGACATCACCAAGGAAGCGCCGAATTACAGCCGGTAAACAAACGTCATAGCGAAGAGGAAGGACAAAGCTATCTGCGGAATCAAATACAAATGCTCAATACACAATGTTCAATTCTCAATATTCAGCAAAGAGTTGGCTCTTTGAACCTGAGCATTGAACATTGATTATTGTGTTGGTTATTATTTATTCAATATTGAAGACATGCAACAACTCCGGGCACTTCTTTTATTTTTTGTTTTTCACTTTTTACTTTTTACTTCCGGCTCCGCACAGGATTCTTCCCGCCTCCGTATATCGCTGCTTACCTGCACACCGGGCGAAGAATTGTATTCCACGTTCGGGCACAGCGCATTCCGGGTTATCGACAGCGCCTTACTCACTGATGGCAGGCCCAGCGACATCGTGTACAACTACGGCGTTTTTGATTTTGACGACGCCGGCTTTTATATAAAGTTTGCCCGGGGCAAACTGAATTATTATGTGGCGCCGGAACCATTCAACGATGAGAATGGCTATATGGGTTTCAGGTCGCTGTACCAATCCTACAACCGCGGCATCACCGAACAGGTTCTGAATTTAACCGGCGAAGAGAAAACAACCATCCTGAACTTTCTGAAGAACAACATCAAACCCGAGAACAGGTATTACAAGTACGATTTCTTTTTTGACAACTGCACCACCCGCCTCCGGGACATTCTTAAAAAGCAACACGATTCCTCCTTCTGCAAAAAACCGGTGATGCCGGACGGCAGCCGTTTCCGCCAGGCCATTCACCAATACCTTGATAACAATCACAAAGACTGGAGCAAGCTCAGCATCGACATCCTGCTTGGTCTTCCCTGCGATGCGGTGATGACGGCCGAACAGATGCAGTTCCTGCCCGACAACCTGATGAAGAGCCTCGACAGCAGTGATCACAAAATGGTGATTACTTCTCAAAACCTGTACAGCATACAGCAGGATACGAATAGAGGTTCATTCTTCACACCCTATGTATGCTTTACCCTGCTATTTGCAGTTATTTTCCTGCTTGGTTTTGTAAAGAACCGCGTTGTGCAGGGTTTCCTGACCGGGTTCGACCGTTTCTTTTTCTTTTTCACCGGGCTGCTGGGCATCATACTCGTATTGATGTGGACAGCCACCGACCACCAGATGTGCCGGAATAATTTCAACCTGCTCTGGGCATGGCCCACACATGCCGTGATCGCTTTTGTAAGCAATAAAAGAAGCTGGGTAAAAAAGTATTACCTGTTCACGGCCGTTGCACTTACCCTTGTGCTGATCAGTTGGTATTTTTTACCGCAGCAGATGAATAACGACCTGGTACCGGTTGTGGCATTGCTCATCTACCGCAGCGCCATAAAAGCAAAGAAATGACGCCGAAAAATTCAGCATACCAAAATGCAACCATCTTTTACCGCATGGTTGGTAAAGGAAAGCCTGTTGTACTGATCCACGGGTTTGGCGAAGACGGAAACATCTGGGATAAGCAGGTAGCATTTTTAAAAGATCATTTCCGCCTCATCATTCCTGATCTTCCCGGCAGCGGACGATCAGCACTCATCCCCGATATGAGCATTGAAGGAATGGCCGAAGCCATGCATTCAATGCTGATGAACGAAGGTATTTCAGCATGCGTGGTTCTGGGTCACAGCATGGGCGGCTACCTCACACTGGCGATGGCAGAAAAATACCCGGATCTTTTCCGCTCATTCGGGTTGATACATTCCAGCGCTTTTGCCGACAGCGAAGAAAAAAAAGCAGCCCGTTCAAAATCCATTGAGTTCATAAAAAACAACGGGGCCTATGAATTCCTGAGAACAGCCATCCCGGGATTATTCAGTAAGACCTGGTCAGAATCACACACAGAAGAGATCGACTCATTGATCGAAAAAGGAAGAAATTTCAGCGATGAGGCATTGGTTGCCTATTACCAGGCCATGATCAACCGGCCCGACCGCACCCATATTTTACGGTCTTTCTCCAAACCCATCCTCTTTATCATCGGGCAATACGATAATGCAGTGCCCTTTGCCCACAGCATGCAGCAATGCTATTTGCCGGTTGAATCCCATATTCATATCCTCCGCAACAGCGCCCATATGGGAATGTGGGAGGAAACCCATGCCCTAAATAACTTTTTGTTAGGCTTTTTGCAATAAAAAACCAGCGTCCAAACAGCGAATTGACCTATTTTTAGGTCTGATTATTGCACATTTTACCGCTATGAAGAAAATTATAGTCTTTTCACTCCTTTTGTTTTCATTTTCAGTAAGTTTTGCTTCTCATATCTCGGGCGGTGAAATGATCTATCAATACCTTGGACCCGGGAGTTCCCCCAACACAAAAAGCTACCGGATCACCCTGAAACTGTTCAGGGATAATACCTGTACCGGTTGTGCCGACATGCCCGGAACGGTAAGGATCGGCATCTTCAACAACGACAACAATTCGCATATCGGCTTATCGCCTTTTGATATCGGTCTTGCTTCCGAGATCAACGTGCCGGCCACGCCAGCGCCGATCTGTATGACAAATCCGCCAACGCTGAATTACAGCATGGGGTCTTACGTACTCGAAATCGACCTGCCGAACAATGCAAACGGCTATACGGCTTCTTATCAAACCTGCTGCCGCATCACGCCCATGGAAAATGTACAGACGGTGCCGCCGCCCGGCCAGGGAGAAGGATCTACCTACCTGTGCATCATCCCCGGTACCAACCAGCTGGCAAGTGGTAATAACAGCAGCCCGCAATTCAGAACCCTGCTGGCTCCTGTTTGTTATAAAGCACCTTTCACGTTTGATTTCAGTGCGGTGGATCCCGATGGCGATTCATTGGTTTATTCTTATTGCAATGCTTACAACCGCGGTAATGCTCCCAATTCAGCACCTGTTACTCCATCTGCACCACCGTACCAGTCGGTTAATTACATCAACGGGTATTCAGGCTCCAGCCCTCTTGGTTCAGGCGCCATCCTCAATCCCCGTACCGGGATCATTTCGGGAACGGCCCCTCAAAATGCGGGAAGATATGTAGTATGTGTTTGTATAAATGAATACCGCAATGGCGTGCTGATAGGCGTTCACCGGAAAGATTTTATCATTACAGTTGACAACTGCTCCATACCAACTTCCACCCTCAAACCGAATTATACCAGTTGCGACGGATATACCCTGAGTTTTTCCAACCTGGCACCGCCGGATAATATCCAGACTTATTTCTGGGATTTTGGTGATGGAAATACTTCCACAGCAGATGCGCCTACACATACATACGCTGATACCGGCGTTTATATCCTGAAACTGGTGGTGAACCGCGGATTACAATGCGCCGATTCCACTACGGCCATTGTTCGGGTATTCCCGGGTTTCAGTCCGGATTTCACCATCGACGGACAATGCAAGAACACCCCGATACAATTCCGGGATCTTACCACGGCTGCTTTTGGTGCACCCAATAAATGGAATTGGGATTTTGGCGATATCGGTTCTCCCACCAACACATCCACGCTGCAGAACCCCACACATATTTATCCCAACACCGGCACCTATAACGTAACCTTTGTGGTGGAAACCAGCAAGGGTTGTATTGATACCCTCACCAAAACGCTGGAGGTAAAAGACCGGCCGGAATTGACGGTGAGTAACGATACCCTCATCTGCATCATCGACACCCTGCAGATACATGCGGTGGGAGCCGGCACCGTGGTATGGAGCCCGAACTATATGATCAGTAATGTGAACAGCCCGGATCCTTTCGTGAGCCCGGATGTTACAACAACATACACCGTCACACTCACCGATCCCTTTGGTTGCGTGGGTACCGATGCGGTTACCGTGCAGGTGAAACCATTCGTTTCCTTATCTGCAGCACCCGATACCACCATCTGCAGCACCGACCCGGTCTTGCTGCGCATCACCAGTGATGGATTGAAATACCTGTGGACGGAAACACCTAACAATAACACATTGAGTGATCCAACAATAAAAACCCCTACTGTCAGGCCTTTGGTCACCACTACCT
>DMRT01000344.1 GCA_003455235.1 Chitinophagaceae bacterium | reverse complement strand
CCTTTACACCCAATGGCGACGGACTGAACGATACCTGGAACATTCCGGCGCTGGCCGCCTTCCCGGATTTTGAGTTATTCATCTACAACCGATACGGGCAGCCAATCTTCCGCACCCGTACAGCTCCCGTTGCCTGGGATGGAACGTACAAAGGAGCCGCCTGCAGCACAGGAGCGTACACCTATCTTATCAAAACCGGCGATGGAAGAGATGTGATTAAGGGTACGGTGATGATAATAAGGTAGGCTAGTAGTTTGTATTTTGAATACCTTACAAGCACAAACTATAAACCCGGAGCTGCATTCTTTATCAATTTCAGAAAAACTGAACCGCCTCTACCAGCTGATCCTAGAAGTCAAAATAACGGATGGCTTTGAACTGTATTAGTACGATGAAATACTTATCCAGAAAAGTTCTTTTATAGTAATTCATGGGCTTGGGGCCTGAAGTTTATAATAGATGGTTTGGCAATGAATTATGGGCCATCACCATCAGCCATAAACAATAACCCTGTTACTATTTCCCAAAAGATTATTCTACTTTTAATCCGATTCAGAAAAACAACATGAAATTTATTTCCTGGATATTGGTGATTATCAACGCCTGGTTTGGCATCCGGGCACTGCTTAATACCTTTCATGTATTGCAATCAAGCAAGTATTCACAAACATCAACTGCTGTATTTGCCATGGTATTCCTTTGTATGAGTACAGCCGGCATTTATTTCCTGCTGGTGAAATATGATGTAAAGCTGGCTTTATGGATCGGCATCGGTCCCTGGCTTATTGCATTACTATTCCTGCTTATTAATATGTTCACCCAGGATTACCGTTAACAGCTGCTGTATGAAGACCCGCCTGTACATACTCATGATCCTGATGCCTGTTGCCGGGCTGGCCCAGGATTTTGATACAGCCGACTACAAGATAACAGTGGATACTTCCAGCGCACCCGATCATTTTTTTTCCCGTGATCCGTTATGGCGGGGCGCCGATGGGGCTGCTTCGGTTGACATGGGCCATGGAAAAGTATTATGGCTTTTCAGCGACAGCTTTATTGCAACCGATTCGCCGTTCTCCCGAAAAAAATCGGTACTGGTGCGAAACAGCATTGCCATACAGGAGGGTTATGATCCCAAAACCGCATCCATAAAATTTTATTGGAACAAAACGGGTAAAAAACCCGGGGCCTTTTTTGAATCGGAGGGTAAGGAATGGTGCTGGACCGGACATGGCATCATGGTAAAAGACAGGTTGCTTATTTTCCTGATCAGGGAAAAACAAACAAAGCAGGGCCTGGGTTTTGAAGCCACCGGCTGGGCAGCCGTGTTGATCAACAACCCGGCAGACGATCCGTCAAGCTGGAAGATGAAATACATAAAAGCACCCGAAACATTCGGACTCATTGCCGGCTCCGCGGCCGTGCTGAAAGACGAACATTATATATATGCATATGGAGCCGTTGAACCTTCCAGCCACGAAGTGTATGTGCTGCGCTGGCCGCTGGACAGTGCTTATAAAGGCAATCTCTCCAAACCGCAATGGTGGATCAACAATAGCTGGATCAAAAGAACAAAGCGACTTCCCATTCCCGAACCGTTGTTCTATGGACAAACCGAATTTTCCGTTCACTATGACAGCTCACTGAAAAAATACCTCCAGTTCCAGTCCTTCGGCTTTGGTATGGGATCCATTGGTGTGCGCATGGCCGACAGCCTGCAAGGCCCCTGGAGCGGCCTGCACATTTTTGCCAGGCCCCGCCCCGTTGCGGTGATCAACCCCTTTATGTATTCCGTAAAAGCACACCCGGAATTACATACAGATGGCATTTACCTCACGTATAATGTAAACAGCTTCGGCTTTGATGATTTACTGAATAACCAGTCCATCTATTTTCCTTTCTTTATGCGGGTGAAGATCAACAGGCGTTGAGAGCTGAAAATTATCCATCCATTCACCACTATTATCCATTTTTTCCCGGGCCATACGATTGCAATTTTGCACTGTCAATCACAACAGTAAAACGAAACAACAAATTTAAAGACAATGGAAAATTTTAATGTTCCCCGCAGAGAAGATGTGTCTGCAGCCAACCAGGAAGTTTTTGATTCCCTTAAAAAAGGACTAGGCATGGTTCCCAACCTCTACGCAGTAATGGCTCATTCCGATACAGCATTGAGCAATTACCTGGCCTTTCAAAATGCAAAAACCAGCTTTTCAAACAAAGAGAAACAGGCAGTCAATTTAGTGGTAAGCCAGGTGAATGAATGTTTATACTGCCAGTCGGCTCACACCCTACTGGGCACGATGAACGGACTTACCGAAGATCAGACCATCGAGATCAGGAAGGGGGGCGCTGCTTTTAATAACAAGCTGAATGCATTGGTTGGGCTCGCGAAAGAAATCACTGCCAAAAGGGGTTTTATTTCCGGCGATGTACTTGATAAGTTCCTGGCTGCGGGATATACCAAAGGACAGGTGGTTGAATTAGTAATGCTGGTTGCAGAGAAATCAGCAATGAATTACCTGCACGCCATTACAAAAGTGGACATTGATTTCCCGCCAGCAAAAAGTATTTAAAAAACCGCCGGCAGGATACAGCCATGGCTTTGTTCTGCCGGCTAAATTGTAAATAAATGGAAAATAAAAGGCTCCCGCTACCCCCCTTCACGCTGGAAACGGCCCTCCAGAAAGTACAGATGGCTGAAGATGCCTGGAATACAAAAGACCCGGAAAAAGTGTGCCTGGCTTATACAACCGATACTGAATGGAGAAACAGAACGGAATTCCTGAATGGCCGGGAAGAAGTAAAACAGTTTTTAACCCGGAAATGGCAAAAGGAATTAGATTACAGGCTAAAAAAGGAACTTTGGGGCTTCAGGGAGAACCGGATGGCGGTGCGGTTCGAATATGAATGGCACGATCACAGCGGACAATGGTTCAGAAGCTATGGGAATGAGCTATGGGAATTTGATGAAAACGGCTTAATGAGAAAACGCTTTGCCAGTATTAATGACCTGCCGATCACTGAACAGGAACGAACAATCAGATGAACGATCAATATACACTAACCCTTGTGGATCCGCAGAACGGGAACCTCGCCTTCAAAATATTCTCCTTTGAAGGAAATGGCTTCTTCGATCATATTCAGCGGAACAATTACTACTCACTGATCTGGATTCAGCAGGGAAGGGGAAAACTGAAAGCGGATTTTTCAGCGTATGCGTTTGCACCGGGGCAGTTGCTATCTTTTTCTCCTTACCAGCCTTTTATGCTGATGCCCGAAAGCGAGCCTGGTGGCTCAGTCATCCAGTTTCATCCTGATTTTTTCTGTATTCATAAACACCAGCAGGAGGTAGCCTGCAACGGGGTTCTGTTCAACAACATCTATCAACCGCCTGTTGTAACCATTGATGAGAAAAGAGCTGCCACTTTTGGGATGTTGCTGGAGCAAATGAGAACAGAAATGCAAAACACTGCACTGGCACAATTCGAACTGCTGGTCTCCTACCTGAAAATATTTTTGATCACAGCCTCCCGGTTAAAGGCAGAACAGCAACATGAAGTTCAAAATGCAACTGC